>CAZGPO010000074.1:0-9788 GCA_964527745.1 uncultured Dechloromonas sp. | reverse complement strand
GGCTTTGCGAGCCCCTGGAACTACCTGACCGCAGTCACTCCCTTCAAACGGGTCACGCTCCATCTTCGTTTCAGACAATTCAGCCTACCTCGAATCGTCCAAGGGTGCCCTTGGCGGCAGTGCTGTGGTACTTTCGGGGCCGCGGATTGATGGTCAGAGTGACGGGATTACGGAGGGTACAGATTTGAATTGCAGGCAAGAGGGTTTCATCAACAGCGGCGTGCTGATCATCCTGATCGGCAGCCTCGCGCTGGGCGGGCTGTTCATCCATAGCCTCAGTACCGGGCAGGATTTGCCGGTATGGCCGGCGGTTGCAGTCATTCTGGTCAATCTGATCGGCGCGGCGAAAATTGTCATCGGCGTCAGGAATGCGAAAAAGCTGCGTCAGGAGCAATCGGGAAAAGTGAAACCGAAATGAGTCTCAAATGGTGGTGGACAACAATATTCTTGGCCTCGCTTGCCGGGTGCGGTAGCGACAAGAGCGGTGCCGATCCGTTCGCCGTGATGGAAGGTGAGGCGATCTACAAGGCCGAGTGCGCGTCATGCCATGGTGAAAAACGCGAAGGCCAGCCGGAATGGCGCACGCGGCAGGCGGACGGCAAACTGCCGGCGCCGCCGCACGATGCGAGCGGCCATACCTGGCATCATTCAATGGATCAGCTGTTCGCGATCGTCAAGTTCGGCATGGTCCCGCCCAATGCGCCGGAAGGCTATCTTTCCGACATGCCGGGCTTTAACGGGAGGCTGACCGACCGCCAGATCGGCAATGTTCTGGCGTATATCGAGAGTCAGTGGCCGCCGGAAATCCGTGCCCGGCGGGCCGAAAAAATGCTGCCGAAATGAATCCGGCAGCGTGTTCGATGCGAGGCTGAATGGGCCGACCAGTGGGTCGGCTCTTTTCATGCGCCTGTCCGGTCAACTCGCCAGTGGCTTGACGACGCGTTTGACAGCGGTGTCGTCCGGGTGCGGGTGGATGCTGAAGCCGAGGCTGGTCATCAGGCGGAACATCTTGCTGTTGGACGACAGCACGTCGCCGACCACGGCGCGATAGCCTTTCTGCCGGGCGCAGTCGACCAGCGCCGTCATCAGCTTGCGGCCGACGCCGCACTTCTGCCAGTCATCGCCAACGGCGAGCGCGAATTCGACCGATTCACCATCCGGGTTGACCACGTAACGGGCGACGCCGATCTGTTTTTCCTTGCCATCTTCACCGGGTATGGTGGCAACCAAGGCCATTTCGCGGTCATAGTCGATCTGCGTGAAGCGCACCAGCATGGTCTGGGTCAGTTCGCGCAGGGTGTCCATGAAGCGGTAGTAGCGTGATTCGTCGGACATGCCCTTGACGAACTCCTGTTCCATGTCGGCATCTTCCGGACGGATCGGGCGGATGGTGACGACCTTGCCGTCATTCATCTGCCATTCCTGTATCAGATGCACCGGATACGGATAGATCGCCATGTGCGCGTAACGGTCGCCGCTGGCGCCGCTGGCGTGGTCGATGACGATGCGCGCATCGGCGGCGATGGCGCCGTTTTCATCGACGATCAGCGGGTTGAGATCCATTTCCATGATCCACGGCAGTTCGCAGACCATTTCAGAGATGCACAGCAGCACTTCTTTCAGCGCGTCGCGGTCGACCGGCGGCATGTTGTGGAATTGATCGAGAATCTTCGAGGCGCGTGTCGATTCGATCAGATCCTTGGCCAGGAACTTGTTGAGCGGCGGCAGGGCGACCGAGCGGTCGCTGAAAATCTCGACGTCGAAGCCACCGGCACCGAAGGTGATGACCGGCCCGAAGATCGGGTCGCGGAAGACGCCGATCATCAGTTCGCGGCCATTCGGGCGGTGCAGGAAAGGCTCGATCGAAACGCCGTTTATCTTGGCCGCCGGGTGGCGCTTGTGCACGGTGTCGATAATGTCGTGATAAGCGTTGCGCACTGCCGGCGCGTTCATGATGTTGAGGCGTACGCCACCGGCGTCGGTCTTGTGCGTCAGGTCTGGCGAATCGACCTTCATGGCGATCGGAAAGCCGATTTGTTCGGCAAGCAGCAATGCCTCGGTCGCCGTGCGGGCGACCATGGTCTGGGCGACCGGGATCCGGAAGGCGCGCAGGATGGCCTTGGATTCCATCTCCGACAACACCTGGCGCCGCTCGGCGAGCAGGGCCTCGATCAGCATCTTGGCGCCTTCGGCCTCCGGACGGCCATGCTGGCGCGTCGGCTCCGGCGTTTGCAGCAGCAGTTTCTGGTTGCGGTAATACTTCGAGATGTGATGGAACAGTTCGATTGCCGTCTCCGGCATGCGGAAGGCGGGAATGCCCGATTCTTCGAGGAACTTGCGGGCTTCCGAAACCTGCTCTTCGCCCATCCAGCAGCAGATAATCGAGCGGTTGAGCTTGTCGGCCACCTCGACGATGGCCTTGGCCACTTCCATTGGCTGCGTCATGGCCTGCGGCGAGAGCATGACCAGCGTGCTGTCGACGTTCGGGTCGTGGGTGACGGTCAGGATCGTATCGCGGTAGCGTTCCGGTGTCGCGTCGCCGGCGATGTCGATCGGATTGCTATGCGACCAGTTGGTCGGCAACGTCTTGTTGAGCGTGGCCATCGTTTCGTCGGCCAACTCGGCCAGCGGAATGCCGAGATCGCCGGCGCGGTCGGCCGCCATCGCGCCCGGTCCGCCGCCGTTGGTGATGATGGCCAGGCGGTCGCCGGTCGGACGGAACTTGGATGCCAGCGCCTTGGCGGCGTAGAAGAGTTGTCCGACATTCTGCACGCGCACGACGCCAGCCCGGCGCACCGCGGCATCGAAAACGGAATCGGAAACGGCGGCCATGCCGGAGTGGGCGGCGGCGGCCAGCGAACCCGCCTCATGACGCCCGGCCTTGAGCAGGATGATCGGCTTGATACGGGCGGCGGAACGCAGCGCGCTCATGAAGCGGCGAGCGTTGCGGATGCCCTCGACGTACATCAGGATGTAGTGGGTGCGGTTGTCGTAGATCAGGTAGTCGAGGATTTCACCGAAATCGATGTCCGAGGTCGTGCCAATCGAAATCACCGAAGAGAAGCCGATCTGATTGCTCTTGGCCCAGTCGAGAACCGCCGAACACATCGCGCCGGACTGCGAGACCAGCGCCAGATTGCCGCCGTTGGCGGTCATCCGGGCGAAGGTGGCGTTGAGGCCGAGATCGGGGCGGATAATGCCGAGGCAGTTGGGGCCAAGGATGCGGACGTTGTACGAGCGCGCGATTTCAAGCACCTTGCGCTCGAGGGCAGCACCGATGTGGCCGGATTCGGAGAAACCGGCAGCAATGATGATGACGTTGCGGACACCGCTGCGCCCGCACTGCTCGATGATCTGCGGCACCGTCTGCGGCCGGGTGGCGATGATCGCCATCTCGACCCGGGCGGCGATCTCTTCTATCGACTTATAGGAATGTTGGCCCTGTACGGTTTCGTGCTTGGGGTTGATGGCGTAGAGCTTGCCCTTGTAGCCCGAACCCAGAATGTTCTTGAAGATGACGTTGCCGACCGCATCTTCGCGGTCGGAGGCGCCGATCACGGCAACTGATTTCGGCTCGAAAAGCGTCGTCAGATAGTGCTGTTCCAACATGGCATTCCCCATCAGATCAGTATTATTGTGCAGCGCACAATATTAGCACGTTTGCACATTGCAAACCATGTCCGGTCTAGGGATTTGCACCTAATCGACGAGGCCGGATTCGATCATCAGCGATTGCGACAGGGCGCGGTGAACAGGGCATTTGTTGGCGATTTCGAGCATTCGCGCGCGCTGCTCTTCGGTGAGGTCACCATGCAGCGTGATGCGGCGCAAGAAACGATCGCGTTTGACGCCGTCGGCCGACACGCTGTCGTGGCTCAACACCACGCTGACCTGCGTCAGCGGCAACCCCTTGCGCTCGGCATACCTGCGCAAGGTCATCGCGGTGCAGGCGCCGAGTCCGGCCAGCAAAAAGTCGAACGGCGCCGGCCCGGCATCAGCACCACCCAGGCTGACCGGTTCGTCAGCCAGCAACCAATGCTCGCCAGCGATCACCTCCTGCTGGTATCTTCCCTGGCCATTCTCACGAACGATGATTTCCGCCATGACGCTCTTCTCCAATGAACAAGCCACCATGATAGCCCCGTCGCCATGGGTCAAGCACCATCTGCCGCGACTGGCGCCGGGCAGCCGGGTGCTCGATCTCGCCTGCGGCAGCGGGCGCCATGCCCGCCTGCTGGCGGCTGCCGGGCATCAGGTTGTTGCGGTCGACCGGGATTTTGCGGCAATTTCCGAGTTGCAAGGAGTGGCCGGAATCAGCGCCCGCCAACTCGATCTTGAAGGCGACGAGTGGCCGTTTGCCGGCGAGCATTTTGCCGGCGTTATCGTCACCAACTACCTGTGGCGCCCCCGCTTGCCGGAAGTCTGCGCCTTGCTCGACAAGTTTGGCGTGCTGATCTATGAAACCTTCATGGTTGGCAACGAAGCCTACGGCAAGCCATCGAATCCGGAGTTTCTTCTGCGTTCCGGCGAATTGCGCGCCGTCATCAGAGCTGCCGGGTTAAGCGAGATTGCCTTTGAAGAAGGCTATACGGACTTCCCGAAGGCGGCCATGCGTCAGGCGATCTGCGCCGTCCGCGAATGAACGATGCGTTCGGCCAGTCCGGCGATGCCGGCTGCCGAGAGATCGTCGGCCGAAAAGGTAGCCGGGCTGCCGTAGCCACCGAAATTGCGCTTCTGCGAACGCCGGTACAGCGGGTCGTAATGCAGTTCCAGCAGTTCGCGAACCAGTGCCGGCCACGCATTGGTCGCGACCATCTCCTGCCAGCGGCTCATGGTTTCCCGGCTATGCAGGCTGTCCAGCACCGCCAGGCGGTCGTTCAGCAGATCGGGCAGGTTCAGGAAATAATCGTAGTCGCCAATTAGGAAGTCGATGCGGGCGTCCAGCGAGGCGTCGATGTTCAGGCATTCGCCGGCGCGGATGCGCGCGATCAGTGCTTCGGGCACGTGCAGGCGGCCGATTTTTCGGCTTTCCGCCTCGACATACACCGGGCGCACCGGATCGAAGTGTGCCAGTTCCTGCAACAGCAGGGTTTCGAACCATTTCTGGTCAGGTTGCGGCTGCCCGGGCAGGACGCCGAGGACCGAACCTTTGTGGCTGGCCAGTGTTTCGAGGTCGAGCACCTGTTCGCCGAGGGCGCCGATGGCCTGCAGGATGCGCGTCTTGGCGCTGCCGGTGGCGCCGCAGATGACGCGGAAATCGTAGGCCGGCGGCAGCTCTTCGAGGCGGGCGACGACGTGGCTGCGCCAGGTCTTGTAACCGCCTTCGAGTTGGCTCGCTTTCCAGCCGATGGCGCGAAAAACGGTGGTCATCGAGCCGCTGCGGTTGCCGCCGCGCCAGCAGTAGATCAAGGGCTTCCAGTCGCGCGCCTGACCAAGGAAGCGCTCGCGCAGGTGGCGGCCGATGTTTTCGGCGACCAGCGCGGCGCCGATCTTTTTCGCCTCGAACGGCGAAACCTGCTTGTAGAGCGTGCCGACCTCGATCCGTTGTGCGTCGTCGAGCACCGGGCAGTTGATGGCGCCCGGGATGTGGTCGGCGGCGAATTCGGCGGGCGAGCGGGCGTCGATGATCGTGTCGAAGTCGGCGAGTGCGGTTAACGGAGCACGGTCTGGGAGCATCCGGCTATTTTAGCAGCGGCTGAATCGCCGGCCAGACGCCATCGAGGATCAGTGGCTGCGCCTCGGACGTCGGGTGCAAGTTGTCGGCCTGAAAGAAACTGCGCTCGGCGGCGACCGGCGCCAGAAGAAAATCGAGCTGGGCACTCTTGCGGGCCTTGGCGGTGTCGCCGAAGCTGGTCGCGAATTCGTCGGCGTAGGGGCCGTAATTGGGCGGCAGGCGCATGCCGATCAGCAGCGTCCGGGCGCCGGCGGCGTGAGCGACATCGAGCATGGCAGCCAGGTTGTCGCGCATCTGGGCCAGCGGCAGGCCACGCAGGCCGTCGTTGGCGCCGAGGGCGATGACAACCAGCACCGGCTTGTGCTGGTGCAGCGCCTCAGGCAGGCGGGCGCGGCCCCCGGCTGTGGTTTCACCGGAAATCGAGAGGTTGGCGACGCTATAATCGAGGCGTTTTTCGCGCAGACGCTTGTCCAGAAGCATTGGCCAGGCCTGCTCGGGACGAATGCCGTAACCAGCGGACAGCGAATCGCCCATGACCAGGATGGTCTTGGCGGCGAACGCCGGGGCGGTGGAGAAAAGCAGGGCAAACAGGAGCAGGACAATCCGCATGATCGAGAAACCGGTGATTGAAGTGTCGGGGTTGGGCAAGACCGTCGATAACGGCGGTGAGCCATTGACGATTTTGCAGGATATTTCGTTTTCGGTCATGCCGGGAGAAACGGTGGCCATCATTGGCGCCTCGGGTTCGGGGAAATCGACCTTGCTTGGTCTGCTCGCCGGGCTCGATGTTCCCACGTCAGGCGAAATTCGTCTCGACGGTGTCGCGTTGGCAGCGCTCGATGAGGACGACCGTGCCCGCCAGCGCGGCAAACTGCTCGGTTTCGTCTTCCAGTCTTTCCAGTTGCTACCGTCGCTCAATGCACTGGAAAATGTCATGCTGCCGCTCGATCTGGCCGGTTCCCGGAATTCGGCCGCAACCGCCCGCGATTGGCTGGTGCGCGTCGGCCTCGAACATCGCCTGAAGCATTATCCGAAACATCTTTCCGGCGGCGAGCAGCAGCGCGTCGCGCTGGCCCGCGCCTTTGCTCCCAGCCCGCGCCTGGTGCTCGCTGACGAGCCGACCGGCAACCTTGACGCGGCGACCGGCCAGCAGATCATCGAGATGATGTTCGAGCTCAACGCCAAGGAGGGCACGACGCTGATCCTCGTTACCCACGACGAGGCGATTGCCGCGCGCTGCGGGCGGGTGCTGCGAATCCACTCCGGACGGCTAGATCCGGCTGATGACGAAGCGGTGCTTGCCTGAAACGCTGCGCGCTATCGTGTCTACATAGGCGAGTTCGAGTTCCAGGCCCGTGTCGTGCCGCAAACGGTTGTGCAAGTTGATGGCAATCGCGTTGTCGAGTGGCGCGGTAGCGACCATGTTGAGCGCAATTTTGCCCGGCGCGTCCTGTACGAACTGATACTGCTCGATCTGCGTCAGGCCATACAGCAGGCCGTTGAAGAATGATGGGTGAATACGCCGACCCTCGGGTCCGAGGATCAGATCATTCTGGCGGCACATGTCCATTTGCATTAGCGGGAAAGGTGAGCCACAGGGGCAAGAGCCTTCCTTCAACAGGCCCGAGTCGCCGATGGCGTAGCGGATCATCGGCATCAGCCGATTGGTCAGCGAGGTGACGAGCAACTGGTCATCCACCGACTCGAGCCAGACCATGTCGGTGAAGACATGCATGTTGCCGTGGCGGCATTCGCAGGCGATGTTGGGGATCTCGCGGCTGCCGTACTGGTTGAACACCGGACAGCCGAAGGCGTCGGCAATCACTTGCCGCTGCGCGGCGTCGAGCACCTCGGCGGTCGAATAGACGCCGCGCAGGCTGGCCGGCATGGTTAGCCGCTGGTCGCTGACGTAGCGCGCCAGCGCCGCGAGGATCGAGGCGTAGCCCTGGAGCAAGACGGGCCGGTAACGCTGGATGAACGCAGCCCACGACTGCAACCGGTCCTCTGTGATGCTGTGTGCGGGAAGCGTTTTCTCGGCAGCGACGAAGTCGCCGAAGGCATCGCCGCCGAACACGCCGCCGGCGACGGTGTCCTGGCGCGCGCCCCAGAAATTGAGGATATTCTGTCCCGGTCGCCAGCCGGAGAACATGTAGCTGCGCATCATCCCGGCGCGCATCAACTCATGCTTGGACTCGTCGTAATAGAAGGCCAGCGGCTTGCCGGTCGACCCGCCGGTATGGCCGATTTTCGTGCCCTGCGGATCGGCGCCGCGTGCCAGCATGGCAGGCAGGTGCGTGACGACATCCGCCTTGTGCAGGATGGGGAGCCGGGTGATGTCGCCCGCGAAACTGTCGGCCAGCGACCCGTAGCGCTGGCGATAGAAGCGGGTATTTTCGGCAGCGAAACGGACGATGTCGAGCAAATCCCGGCGCTGCTTGTCCAGCAGTTCCTCGCGGTCCAGCTTTTGGGTGGCGAGCAGTTCGGCGAGCCTGGCATAGCGCTCCGGAAGCTGGCGGCGATGCAGCCAGTGCTTCAGGGTGCGCAAAGTTGCGCCTCCCAGGCCGCACGGTCGGCGGGATAAGCGATGATCGCGGCGAGCAATTCGGTACGCCGGCGCGCCCAGTCGGTATCCGCATTGATACGCAGGTGGCCCGCCGAATCCGGCCCGAAATTGCGCGCGACGTTGGCCGCGAAGGCTTCGAAGTTGGCAACAGCCGCTGCGTGCTCCGGCGCACGGTTCCACCAGATGACGGGATCGTGCAGCAGGTTGTTGATTACCCGCAGGCGCTCGACAATGGCCTGCTGCCGACGGTTGTACTTTTCCAGTAATTCGACACGCACGGCATCGAGCGTGTTTGCGACATGGTCGGCGTCTGCGGGATGGCAAATCGGCTGCTCGCGCGCCAGGCGTTCGATGGAGAACAGCATCACGTCGCCATGGAACTGGCGCTCGAACTCGCCGCTGATGTCGATGACCGGCGCGATTTCCTGCGCTGCGCAGCAAGCACCCTCGGGGTGCGCGGTGGTCGCGATACCGGGGCGGAACTCGGACTGGCCGCCACTTTCCAGCGTGCGTTTGTGCAGCATCGGCAAATTGGCGGAAACGAAGCGCGCCCCGATCTCGGCCTGAATGATGCGCCCGAGCGTCGGCCCGGACATGCGCAGACGCAGCGTCGCGAACGGAGCGAAATACTTCAGCGCCTGCGGCCGGAAAACGTAATTGCCCTGATAGACGGTGCGCGCCGGTTGAACGCTGCCGAACAGATCGGCGGGCTGATAATAGGAAACGCGGGTCGGATGTTCGCCGTAGAAGAAGCTGTTCAGCCGCGCGGCGAAATGCGCGCAGCAATCCGCCTCGCTGTGGGTGCCAATGAGCGGGCAGCGATAGCGGTAGGCGTCCACAGCCTGGCTGAAGCCGAAGAGGTCGGCCATGTCGTGATAGCTTGCGTCACCGTCGGCTTGCCCGGTATCTCCATGCTGTTGGCAGGCCGCTGCAGGATCGCTGGCCGTCATCCGTTGCAGGAAGCCGAGCACGTCAGCGAGGAAATTGCCGGCCAGCACGGCGGGCGAAAACGGCGGATCGCCGACCACCTTGCCGGTCAGCACCAGCGCATCGGTGCGCGAGAAAATGGTGTCGAGGTCGTGGAAGTAGTCGATCGCATATACCTCCCGGTCGCCCTCTGGCGTGGCCACCTTGACGCAGAATTCCTGATCGCTGTCGAGCGACCAGACGAGCAACTTGTCGGCGGGCGTGCCACTGAGCAGTTCGGCGACCTTCAGGTAGGCGATATTGCGCATCACGCCCTGGCCCTTGTGCCCGAAATTCTCGCGGGACGCCGGGCCGCAAACACCGGACAAGTCTGTCTCCAGCGAAGTGAGCAGCGCCATCTGCTCGTTCGGCCCGAAATGCAGGGTGGGCAATCCGCGCCGGCTGAATTCGGCGGCGAGATCGCGGTTGCCGGCGACATGGACGGACTCGGCGCTGTCGTCGGCGATGAGGACGCTGATCCGGTCGCCATCGCCATCGCCATAGGGATAGCGTTGCAGAAGCCGATGCAGGCTGTCGAGACAGGCGCGGATATGCCGCGGCCGGTCGGCTACCGGAATGACGATG
>CAZGPO010000073.1:0-10022 GCA_964527745.1 uncultured Dechloromonas sp. | reverse complement strand
CAACCCGATCCACGAGGCCGCCCCGGCGCTGGCCGAACTGGCCGCGATGGCCTGGGATGCGGGCAACGAGTATTTCCCGCCGACCACCTGGCAGATTTCCAACATCCACGGCGGCACCGGCGCCACCAACGTCGTGCCGGGCAGCGTCGAGATCAAGTTCAATTTCCGCTTCTCCACAGCCAGCACGCCGGAAGGATTGCAGCAGCGCCTGACCGGCATTCTCGACAGGCACGGCCTCGACTACGACATCAAATGGACGCTCGGCGCCCGCCCGTTCCTGACCGAGCGTGGCCCGCTGGCCGAGGCTGCCAGTAGCGCGATTCGCGAAATCTGCGGCATCGACAGCGAACTATCGACCACCGGCGGCACTTCGGACGGCCGCTTCATCACCGAAATCTGCGACCAGTTGCTGGAAATCGGTCCGGTCAACGCAACCAGCCACAAGATCGACGAATGCGTCGACATCGCGGCATTGCCGAAACTTTCGGCGATCTACACCCGCATCCTTGAGCGCCTGCTGCCGTCATGAGCGACCCGACCGCGCGCAACGAACTTGCCACCGTTCGCGACTTCATCCGCTACGCGGTCAGCCGCTTCACTGCGGCCGGCCTCTTCTTCGGGCACGGCAGCGACAACGCCTGGGACGAAGCCGTCTACCTGACGCTACACACGCTCAATCTGCCGCTCGACCGCCTCGACCCCTTCCTCGACGCCCGCCTGCTAGTCAGCGAACGCGATGCCCTGCTCGACATCTACCGGCGGCGCGCCGAAGACCGCCTGCCCGCCGCCTACCTGACCAACGAAGCCTGGCTCGCCGGGCATCGCTTCTATGTCGACGAACGCGTCATCGTGCCACGCTCCTTCATTGCCGAGTTGTTGCAGGAACAACTGGCGCCGTGGGTGGACAATCCGTCGGCCATCGAATCCGCACTCGACCTATGCACCGGTTCCGGCTGCCTCGCCATTCTGGCCGCGCTGGCCTTCCCGGAGGCCCGGGTTGATGCGGTCGACCTGTCGCCAGAGGCAATCTCCGTCGCCGAACGCAATATCGAGGAATACGACCTCGGCGAACGCATCGAAATCGTCCACTCAGACGCCTTCGCCAATCTGACGGGCAAGCGCTACGACTTGATCATTTCTAACCCGCCTTACGTCAATGCCGACTCGGTCGCCGCGCTGCCGCCGGAATACCTGCACGAACCGGTCATGGCGCTCGGCTCGGGCAAGGACGGCCTCGATTTCACCCGCACCATCCTGCGCGAAGCCAGGCGCCACCTGAACCCGGCCGGCCTGCTCGTCGTCGAAATCGGCCACAACCGCGAGGAACTGGAGGCCGCCTATCCGACGCTGCCCTTCACCTGGCTCGATACCGCTGCCGGCAATGAATTCGTTTTCCTGCTGCGTGCCACCGATCTGCCCGAACCAATCGCCTGATTGACCCGAATCTACGAATTACCAAGTCCCTTCGAAATCGAGACGGGCACCGTATTGATGCTGGAGCCGGCATCCGCCAAGGCCGGGGAACTGCGTGCCTGCCTGCTCGATGA
Organism: uncultured Dechloromonas sp.; assembly: GCA_964527745.1. Classification (GTDB taxonomy): domain Bacteria; phylum Pseudomonadota; class Gammaproteobacteria; order Burkholderiales; family Rhodocyclaceae; genus Azonexus. Next base: position 8,475 of record CAZGPO010000073.1, on the reverse strand, counting down.
AAGCTACCCGAAGCCCTTCGTCATCGATGACGGCAAATCGCGCTTCCTCTATTTCAATGTGCGCCTGATACAGAGCGCGATGTCGCTCAAGGCACCGAACGAACTGACGTTGCGGTACACGCAGAAAATGATGGCTTTTCTGCTCTTTCACTCGCGTCCCAAACGCATCGTGCTGATCGGACTCGGCGGCGGCTCGCTGATCAAGTTCTGCTACCACCGCCTGCCGGGTGCGCAATTGACGGCGGTCGAACTCGACCCCGACGTCATTGCCTGGCGCGACACTTTCATGCTGCCGCCCGACGGACCGCGCCTGCAAATCTTGCAGGCCGACGGTGCCGAATATCTGGCCCAGACTGAAAAAGGCATCGACACCCTGCTCGTCGACGCCTTCGACAAGACCGGTTTCGCACCCGGTCTGGCCAATCGCGAATTTTTCGAAAACGCCTTCGCCAAACTCTCGGGCAGCGGCGTTCTGGTCATCAATCTGGCCGGCGAAAAGGAAAGCTACGCTGACGTGATCGGTGAGGCGATGTATGTTTTCGACGACCAGGTCATCGTGATTTCGGTGCCTGACGACGGCAACCACGTGCTCTACGCCTTCAAGGAACGCCATTTCGAGCCGCGCTGGCGCTGGCTGCACAACTACGCCAAGGAACTGCGCGCCAATTACGGCCTCGATTTCCCGGTCTTCGTGCAAAAAATGGAGCGCTCGAGCAAGCTTGGCCTCGCCCGCCGCGAAGCCCTGCGCGGCCGCTGAACCTACTTGTCGCCGCCGGCCTGCTCGGCGCGCTGCTGTGTCTGCAGGTTGGCCTGATCGATTTTCTGCTGCATCTGCTCCATCGTCTTCCTGCCCTGCTCGATTTCCTGTTTTTTGAGCGCGGCGCCGGTTGCCGCTGTACTGGCAGTTTCCACGCCACAGGCCACCAAAATCAGCGTCATGGCCAACGGAAAAACAAATTTCATCGCTTCAATCTCCAAAAGATACTTTCGCAGCTTACAGCAGCTGGAATTGTCATCCGAGAACGAATGTTGCGGTCGACCAGAAAATGCACATGAATTACCACGTCCCTGACCTCTTGGGCACACTTAAAAACTGGTTTCCCCTAATGGCTCCCTGGAGCTAAAGACAACAAAAAGGCCACTCCGAAGAGTGGCCTAACTGCTTGATTCCATTGGTCGGGGCGGCGGGATTCGAACTCGCGACCCCTTGCACCCCATGCAAGTGCGCTACCAGGCTGCGCTACGCCCCGACAAGCGCGTGATTATAACTGAAAACCAAGGTTTCAAAGGCGCAACATCTCTATTACATACTGCAATTCAGCGCGCAGACCACCGATTGAAGTCGTTGCCCCGGCATCACCCGCACTGCGTTGTAATTCGTGAGGTACTGATTCGGGTTCACTGCCGCCACCCTCATCAAGCCGGTTGCGCGCACCACTGATTGTGAAGCCCTGATTGTAGAGAAGTTCGCGAATGCGGCGTACGAGCAGGACTTCGTGGTGCTGGTAATAGCGCCTGTTACCCCGCCGCTTGACCGGCTTGAGCTGATTGAATTCCTGCTCCCAGTAGCGCAACACATGCGGTTTTACGCCGCACAACTCGCTGACTTCACCAATTGTGAAGTATCGCTTGGCGGGAATCGGCGGCAATTCCTCGCCGCCGGAAATCTTATGCCGCGGTTCCATCGCTGGCGAGTTCGACGTCGGACTTCAGTTTCTGGCTGGCATGAAAGGTCACGACGCGACGGGCGGTGATCGGAATTTCCTGACCAGTTTTCGGGTTGCGCCCCGGACGTTGCGGTTTGTCACGCAACTGGAAATTGCCAAAACCCGAGAGTTTGACGCCATCACCAGTTTCCAGAGCGTTGCGGATCTCTTCGAAGAAGGCTTCGACCATATCCTTGGCTTCACGCTTGTTGAGGCCAACCTTTTCAAACAACAGGTCGGCAAGCTCCGCTTTGGTCAGTGTCATTGTCTTTTTTCCATCAGGCACGCAGTTGCGCGGCGAATGCCTGCTCGAGACAGGACACCAGTTGCTGCACCGCCAATTCGACTTCCGTATCTTGCAAAGTACGTTGAGTATCTTGCATAACTATCCGAAACGCAAGACTTTTCTTGTTTTCAGGCACACCCTTTCCGACGTACATATCAAACAATTGAATGTCCTGGACGAGGGCCGGCAACTGCCCTTTCAGTCCATCAAGAAGGGTCTGCAAATCAAGATTCTGGTCGACGACGATGGCAAGATCGCGGATCACCGGCGGGAATTTCGAGACCTCGGCGTAAGCCGGGACAGCCGCCGCCGTAACCGCGGCGAAATCGATTTCGAACACTACGGGCGCCAGCGGCAAATCATATTTTTGCACCCATTCCGGATGTAGTTCGCCAAGGCAACCGATCGCTGTGCCGTCGACAATCACTGTTGCGGCACGGCCGGGATGCAGAGCCGGATGCAACAACTTTTCGAAACGCAGCCGGGCTGGTGCCAGCAAGGCTTCAAGGTCGCCCTTGACGTCGTAAAAATCCACCTTGCGCGTCCCGCCGCCCCAGCCTTCCGGCAATGCGCCACCATAAGCCAGGCCCGAAACTTTCCACGGCTGATGAAAGCCGGCAACCGGCGCGCCCTGCACGTCACGCCGAAAAATACGCCCGGTTTCAAAGAGTCGAACGCGACTTTGCTTGCGCTTCAGGTTGGTGACCAGATTGGCAACCAGGCCGCCGATCAGCGTCGAACGCATCACGGCCATCTGGCTAGCGATCGGGTTGGCGAGGCGGATCAGGTTGGTGTTGGCGGCAAAATCGGTTTCCCAGGCTTCTTCGACGAAGGCGAAATTGACGACTTCCTGATAGCCGCGGTCGACCAGCATCTGGCGCACGCGCGCTTGCGGGCGCTGGGCTTCCGGCTGCACGAGCATCTTCATGTTGCCGCGTGGGGCCGGCGCCGGAATGTTGTCGTAGCCGTGCAGACGGGCGATTTCCTCGATCAGGTCTTCCTCGATTTCGATATCGAAGCGCCAGCTCGGCGGCGTCACCAGAAAATCGTCGCCTTCGCGAACAAAAGGCAGACCGAGCCCGGCAAACAGGCCGGCGATTTGCTCGGGCGTCAGCGGCATGCCGATGACCATCGCAGCACGTGCCGTGCGCAGGTGGACCGGATTACGCGCCGGCATTTCTGCCCGAGCCTCGGCAACCGGACCGGCAACACCGCCACAGATATCGAGAATGAGTTGGGTCGCGCGCTCGATGGCGCGCCGCGTGCCGCCAAAATCGACACCGCGCTCGAAGCGGTGCGAGGCGTCGGAACCAAAACCGTAGCGCCGGGCACGGCCGGCAATCGCTTTCGGTGCGAAGAAGGCCGATTCGAGGAAGAGTTCGCTTGTTTCCAGCGTGATGCCGCTGTCCTCGCCGCCCATGATGCCGGCCATGGCCAGCGGCTTGATGTCGTCGGAAATCATCAGAATATCGGCGTCGACCGCAACAGTCTGCTCGTTGAGGAGCAGCAGTTTCTCGTCCGGCACCGCCATGCGCGCATGTACCGCGCCTTCCAGCTTGGTGTTGTCGAAGGCGTGCAGCGGCTGGCCAAGTTCGAGCATGACGTAGTTAGTCACGTCAACCAGTGCCGAAATCGAGCGGATACCGCTCCGTTCCAGGCGGCGCTTCATCCACGCCGGCGTCGGCGCCTTGGCGTTGACGTTTTTCAGGATACGGCCGCAGTAGAGCGGGCATGCTTCCGGTGCATCGAGCACGATGAGACGCTGATCGGTGATGGTTGCCGCAACTTCCGGCACCTCGATCAGTTTGACCGGTGCACCGGCAATCGCTGCCACTTCGCGGGCAACGCCGGTCAAGGACAGGCAGTCGGCGCGATTCGGTGTCAGCTTCAGTTCGAACTGCTGGTCGTCGAGATCGAGATAGTCGCGGATCGACTGGCCGACCGGCGCATCGGCCGGCAACACGAGGAGGCCGGAAGCGTCTTCGTCAATGCCGAGTTCCTTGGCCGAACAGAGCATGCCCGACGACTCGATGCCGCGTACCTTGGCGATCTTGATCGTAAAATCGCCGGGCAATTTGGCGCCGGGCAAGGCACACGGCACGCGCAGGCCAGCGGCGACATTCGGTGCGCCGCAGACGATGGTCGTCGGCTCCCCACGACCAATATCCACCTTGCAGACATTCAGACGATCGGCATCCGGGTGCTTGACGACTTCCAGCACCTGAGCGACGACAACATCGTTGAATTGGGGTGCGACCGGCTCCAGACCCTCGACTTCGAGGCCGGCCATGGTCAGCAAATGGGACAGTTCATCGCTCGACAAATGGGTGTCGACGAGGGTACGCAGCCAGGATTCGGAAAATTTCATGCGAATTGCCTCAGGAAACGGAGGTCGCCTTCAAAGAAGAGGCGCAAGTCATTGACGCCATAACGCAGCATGGTCAGGCGGTCCGGCCCCATGCCAAAGGCGAAGCCGGTATATTTTTCAGGGTCGATGCCGGCGATGCGCAGCACATCCGGATGCACCATGCCGCAGCCGGCGATTTCCAGCCAGCGGCCTTCGAGGGGGCCGCTCATGAAGGCGACGTCGATCTCGGCGGAAGGCTCTGTGAACGGGAAAAAGGACGGACGGAAGCGGACCTTGAGGTCGTCGCTCTCGAAAAAGCTGCGCAGGAAATCGGCGATAACGCCCTTGAGATCGGCGAAAGAAACCCCCTCGCCCACCCACAGACCTTCGACCTGGTGGAACATCGGCGAGTGCGTCGCATCGGAATCGACCCGATAGACGCGGCCCGGCGCGATGATGCGGATTTCGGGCATCTTTTCCAGTTGACCGTAACGGGCGACATGTGCCTGCATGTAGCGCGCCTGCACCGGGCTGGTGTGGGTACGCAGCAACACCTTATCGGCAACGCTGCCGTCCGGGTTCTGCAAATAAAAAGTGTCGTGCATCGAACGCGCCGGGTGATCCTCCGGCGTGTTCAAGGCCGTGAAATTGAAAAAGTCTTCTTCAATCTCGGGGCCATCGGCCACTTCAAAGCCGATCGAACGGAACAGCGCCTCGATCCGCTCCAGCGTCCGCGTCACCGGGTGCAAACCACCGCGCGCCTCGGCGCGTCCGGGCAGGGTGACATCCAGCGCCTCTTCGGCCAGGCGGGCGGCCAGCGCCGCCTTACGGATTGCTTCACGTCGCTCGTTCAGCGCAGACTCAACGGCCGTCTTGACGACGTTGATCGCCGCCCCGGCAACCTTCTTCTCTTCTGCCGGCAATTTGCCCAGGCCTTTGAGCAGTTCGGTAATCTGCCCGCTCTTGCCGAGGAAACGGGCTTTCACCTGCTCCAGCGCATCCGGGTCGGAAATGGCAGCGAATGCCGCTTTGGCTTCGCCAACGATTAGATCGAGATTTTCCATAGACTTCCACCTACAAAAACCACCAACAAAACGTACGTTTCAGTGAAGGCCCATGTCGGCGTAGCCGACGTGAAGCCGCAAAGCGGCGGCCAAAACTAAAAAAGGAGGCTTGCGCCTCCTTTTTTTCATTACGCTGTCGCTCAGGCGCTGAGCTTTGCCTTGGCCTGATTGGCCAGAGCGGCAAAAGCCGGCTGATCGAAAACAGCCAGATCGGCCAGAACCTTGCGGTCGACTTCGATGTTGGCCTTTTTCAGGCCATTCATGAAGGTGCTGTACTTCATGCCTTCCAGACGGGCAGCGGCATTGATACGAGCAATCCACAGCGAACGGAACTGACGCTTGCGCTGACGACGGTCGCGGTACTGATATTGACCGGCCTTCATCACCGCCTGTTTGGCAATGCGATAGACGTTCTTGCGACGACCGCGGTAACCCTTGGCCTGGACAAGAACTTTCTTGTGACGCGCACGCGCCGTTACACCACGTTTGACTCTAGGCATCTTCTATCTCCTTATGCGTAGGGCATCATGGCGCGAACGGATGCACTATCGCGTTCGTTCACTGCAACTGCACCGCGCAGATGACGTTTTACCTTGGTCGTCTTCTTGGTCAGGATATGACGCTTGAAGGCTTGGCCGCGCTTGATGCTGCCACCGGCGCGAACCGAGAAGCGCTTCTTGGCGCCGCTCTTGGTCTTCATTTTGGGCATTTATATGCTCCTTGATGACATGCCGTCAGGTGGTTCCCGGCGGGAACACTTTCATTACCCGAAAGCACTTATGGGTACTGCCTGCTACTCGTTACTACTTCTTTTTGGCCGGGGCGATGATCATGACCATCTGCCGACCTTCCATCTTCGGCATCTGCTCGACCTGGCCGATGGCCTCGAGATCCGCCTTGATTCTTTCCAGCTGGCGCATGCCAAATTCCTGGTGCGCCATTTCACGTCCCCGGAAGCGCAGGGTCACCTTGACCTTGTCTTCCTCTTCCAGGAAACGCGTCATGTTCCTGAGCTTGATCTGGTAATCGTTTTCGTCGGTACCGGGGCGGAACTTGACTTCCTTGACCTGCACCTGCTTCTGCTTCAACTTGGCTTCGTGGGCGCGCTTCTGTTCCTGGTACTTGAACTTGCCGTAATCCATGATCCGGCAAACTGGCGGCTTTGCAGTCGGCGCGATCTCGACCAGATCGACCCCGGCTTCTTCAGCCATCTGCAGCGCGGCACGCACATTGACGATGCCTAGCTGTTCACCCTCCGCACCCTGGAGACGAATCTCCGGAACCGTAATTTCTTCGTTGAGGCGATGCGCCTTGTTCTGAGCTATGGTGAAACCCCCGAAAACATCAATAATTAAGCCGTGCCACTGCGCGCGGCAACTTCGCTTCGAAGTCGCCCGATCAGTTCATCGACAGACATCTGTCCGAGATCCTGACCTCCGCGAGTACGCACGGCCACCAGTCCGTCCGCCTTTTCCTTGTCGCCTACAACGAGCTGATAAGGCAGCCGGTTCAAGCTATGTTCGCGGATTTTATAGGTTATTTTCTCGTTGCGCAAATCAGACTCGGCCCGGAAGCCCGCCTGGTGTAGCTTTTGCGCGACGTCGGCGGCGTACTCGGCCTGCTTTTCCGAAATGTTCAGGACCACCATCTGCACCGGCGCCAGCCACAAGGGCAGCGCGCCCGCGAAGTTTTCGATCAGGATGCCGATGAAGCGCTCCAGCGAACCGAGAATCGCCCGATGCAGCATGACCGGCGTCTTGCGCGTATCGTCGGCGGCGACATATTCCGCCCCCAGGCGACCCGGCATCGAGAAATCGACCTGCATGGTGCCGCACTGCCATGAGCGGCCGATCGCGTCCTTGATGTGGAATTCGATCTTCGGGCCGTAGAAGGCGCCTTCGCCCGGCAATTCGGTCCACTCCAGACCCGAAGCACGCAACCCGCCGCGCAACGCCTCTTCCGCCTTGTCCCAGACATCGTCGGAACCGACGCGGCTATCCGGGCGCAGGGCCAGTTTGACGGCGACGTCGTTGAAGCCGAAATCGGCGTAAACTTTTTTGACCAGCGCATTGAAGGCCGTCACTTCGGACTCGATCTGGTCTTCGGTGCAGAAGATGTGACCATCGTCCTGGACGAAGCCGCGCACGCGCATCAGGCCATGCAACGCCCCCGTCGGCTCGTTGCGGTGGCAGGAGCCGAACTCGCCGTAGCGCAGCGGCAGTTCGCGGTATGAACGGAGGTCGGCGTTGAAGACCTGAACATGCCCGGGGCAGTTCATCGGCTTGACCGCGGAGTCGCGGGTTTCCGATGCCGTGGTGAACATGTTGTCCTTGTAGTGCTCCCAGTGGCCCGACTTTTCCCACAGGGTCTTGTCGAGAATCTGCGGGCAGCGCACTTCCTGGTAGCCGTTGTTGCGATAAACGGCGCGCATGTACTGCTCGATTTCCTGCCACACCGCCCAGCCCTTGGGGTGCCAGAAAACCAGGCCCGGCGCCTCGTCCTGCATGTGGAACAGGTCGAACTGCTTGCCCAGGCGGCGATGGTCGCGCTTTTCCGCTTCTTCGAGCATGTGCAGGTAGGCGTCGAGATCTTCCTTCTTCGCCCAGGCCGTGCCGTAGATGCGCTGCAACTGTTCGTTGCGGTGATCGCCGCGCCAGTAGGCACCGGCCACCTTCATGAGTTTGAAGACCTTCAACTTGGCCGTCGTCGGCACGTGTGGGCCACGACAAAGGTCGCCTTCGCGGTAGAGCGAAACCTGCTGGTCGGCCGGAATCGCGGCGATCAGTTCGGCCTTGTATTTCTCGCCTTGATCGAGGAAGAACTTGACCGCATCGTCACGGTTCCAGACCTCGCGGCTGACCGGGATGTCCTTCTTGGCCAGTTCGGCCATGCGCTTTTCGATGGCTGCCAGGTCTTCCGGGGTAAACGGACGCTTGTAGGCGAAATCGTAATAGAAGCCGTTTTCGATGACCGGGCCGATGGTGACCTGCGCTTCCGGAAACAGCTCCTTGACCGCGTAGGCCAGCAGGTGCGCCGTCGAATGCCGGATCACCTCGACACCATCGGCGTCGC
>CAZGPO010000072.1:0-10078 GCA_964527745.1 uncultured Dechloromonas sp. | reverse complement strand
GCCGGCACCTACCGGCCGATGCGCGTCGAGAAGATTGCCGAGCACCGGATGCACAGCGAGCATTTCGAGATCCCAGCCGTCACCGCCGAGGCTATTGCTGCCACCCGTGCCGCCGGCGGCCGGGTCATTGCCGTCGGCACGACCAGCCTGCGGGCGCTGGAATCAGCCGGCAACGACGATGGCTCGGTGCGCACGGGCGCCGCCGAAACCGACATCTTCATCACGCCCGGCTACCACTTCAAAGTTGTCGACTGCCTGATCACCAATTTCCACCTGCCGAAATCGACACTACTCATGCTGGTTTCGGCCTTCGCCGGCTACGACGCCATTCGCGCCGCCTATGCGCACGCCGTCGCCGAACACTACCGCTTCTTCAGCTATGGCGATGCCATGCTTCTCGAGAAATCCGATGCAGTTTGAACTCCTGAAAACCGATGGTGCCGCCCGCCGCGGCACGCTGACGCTGGCCCATGGTGTCGTCCAGACCCCAGTCTTCATGCCGGTCGGCACCTATGGCACGGTCAAGGCGATGACGCCGCGCTCGCTCGATGAAATCGGCGCGCAAATCTGCCTGGGCAACACCTTCCACCTGTGGCTGCGTCCCGGGCTCGATGTCATCAAGGCCCACAATGGACTGCACGACTTCATGAACTGGCAAAAGCCGATCCTCACCGATTCCGGCGGCTTCCAGGTCTTCTCGCTGGGCGCCATGCGCAAGATCAGCGAGGAAGGCGTCAAGTTTTCGTCGCCACATGATGGCGCCAAGCTGTTCCTGACGCCGGAAATCTCGATGCAGATCCAGCATGTGCTGAACTCAGACATCGTGATGATTTTCGACGAATGCACGCCCTACCCGGCCAGCCACGACGAGGCAGCGAAATCGATGCGCCTCTCCATGCGCTGGGCGCGGCGCTCACGCGACGAACACGATCAACTGGAAAACACCAACGCCCTGTTCGGCATCGTTCAGGGCGGCATGCACGAAGATTTGCGCGACGAATCGGTAGCCGGCCTGTGCGACATCGGCTTCGACGGCATGGCCATCGGCGGCCTGTCGGTCGGCGAACCCAAGGAAGAGATGGCGCGCATCCTGGCGCACACCGCACCGCAACTGCCGGCGTCCAAGCCGCGTTACCTGATGGGCGTCGGCACCCCGGAAGACCTGGTGTTTTCGGTCAAAGCCGGCATCGACATGTTCGACTGCGTGATGCCGACCCGCAATGCGCGCAATGGCCACCTGTTCACCCGCTTTGGCGACGTCAAGATCAAGAATGCTCGTTACAAGCTGGACACCGGCCCGCTCGACCCGTCGTGCTCCTGCTACACCTGCAGTCAGTTCAGCCGCGCCTATCTGCACCACCTGTTCCGCAACGGCGAGATTCTCGGTGGCATGCTGAACACCATTCATAACCTGCATTTCTACCAGGCCATCATGGCTGAAATGCGCGCCGCCATTGAGTCCGGTACGCTCGATCGGTGGGGCGGCAGCTTTGCCCATGATCGATCGTCCGCCAAGTGATAGAATCACGCGTTTCGATTTTCAGCTTTCAGGAGTTTGAACCATGATTAGCCTCGCCCACGCCCAGACCACCGCCGCCTCTGCCGATCCGACCGGCGGGATGATGCAGTTGCTGCCAATGATCCTGATGTTCGTCGTGCTGTGGTTCCTGATGGTGCGCCCGCAGATGAAGAAGGCCAAGGAACACAAGGCGCTGATCGCCGCGTTGGCCAAGGGCGACGAAGTGGTCACCCAGGGTGGCATTCTCGGAAGGATCGTCAAGGTCGAGGAAAGTTATGTGACGGTCGAAATTGCCGCCGGCACCGAAGTCATTGTCCAGAAGCCGTCGATCGGCCTGGTGCTGCCCAAAGGCACGCTGAAGACACTGTAATCACCCACAAAGGCGGCTTCCGGCCGCCTTTTTCGCTTTAGAGTCGCCATGAATCGCTACCCACTCTGGAAGTACATCATCGTCGCTGTTGCGCTGGTGCTGGGCTTCGTCTACACCCTGCCCAATTTCTTCGGCGAATCGCCGGCCGTCCAGGTATCCAGCGCCAAGGCGACAATCAAGGTCGACCAGAAGTCACTGGCCCGCGTCGAGGAAGCCCTGAAAGGCGCCGGCATCGCGCACGATGGCATCCAGCTCGACTTCAACGGCGTCAAGACCCGCTTCACGACTACTGACATCCAGCTTAAGGCCAAGGACATCCTGGAAAAGGCTTTCAACCCGGACCCGGCCGACCCCCAGTACGTCGTCGCCCTGAATCTGCTTTCGGCCTCGCCACAATGGCTGACCGCGCTGCACGCGTTACCGATGTACCTCGGTCTCGATCTGCGCGGCGGTGTGCACTTCCTGTTGCAAGTCGACATGAAGGGTGCGCTGACCAAGCGCCTCGATTCCATTTCGGGCGACCTGCGCACCGTGTTGCGCGACAAAAATGTCCGTCATGCCGGCGTCAGCCGCGAGGGTGACCGCCTGATCATCAAGTTCCGCGACACCGAAACCCGCGACAAGGCGCGCAGCGCGATTGCCGAGAGCCAGCCCGACCTGATTCTCGGCGAGCAGGGCGAAGGCAGCGACCTCAAGCTGGTCGCCACCTTGAAACCTGAAGCACAGAAGCGCTTCGGCGAACTGGCGCTCAAGCAGAACGTTCAGACGCTGCACAACCGGATCAACGAACTCGGCGTCGCCGAGCCGGTCATCCAGCAGCAGGGCGCCGACCGCATCGTCGTCCAGTTGCCCGGCGTTCAGGACACCGCCAAGGCCAAGGATATCCTCGGCCGCACCGCGACCCTCGAAATCCGCATGGTCGACGACTCGCCAGGCGCGCTCGACGCAGCGCTCGCCGGCAATCCGCCCTTCGGCACCGAGGTGTACTCCGAGCGCGGCGGCCAGCCGCTGCTGGTCAAGAAGCAGGTGGTGCTGACCGGCGACCGCCTGACCGACGCCCAGCCCGGCTTCGACAACCAGACTCAGGAACCGGCCGTGCACCTGACGCTCGACTCCGCCGGCGCCCGCATCTTCAGGGACATCACTCGTGACAATGTCGGCAAGCGAATGGCCATCCTGCTCATCGAAAAGGGCAAGGGCGAAGTCGTCACCGCCCCCGTCATCCGCACCGAAATCGGCGGCGGCCGCGTGCAGATTTCCGGCCGCATGACGTCCATGGAAGCCACCGACACCGCACTGCTGCTGCGCGCCGGTTCGCTGGCGGCGCCGATGGACATCGTCGAGGAACGCACCATCGGCCCGTCGCTCGGTGCGGAAAACATCAAAAAGGGCTTCCAGTCGACGATGTGGGGCTTCGCCGCCATCGCGCTGTTCATGATCGCCTATTACCAGATGTTCGGGGTCGTCTCGGTGCTGGCGCTCGCCTCCAACCTGCTGCTGCTGGTCGCCCTGCTCTCGCTGCTGCAGGCGACGTTGACACTGCCCGGCATCGCCGCCATCGCATTGACACTGGGCATGGCGATCGATGCCAACGTGCTGATCAACGAACGCATCCGCGAGGAACTGCGTGCCGGCATGCCGCCACAAGGTGCCATCAGTGAGGGTTACGAGCGGGCGTTCGGGACCATTCTCGACTCCAACATCACGACGCTGATCGCCGGTCTCGCCCTGCTCATTTTCGGCTCCGGCCCGGTGCGCGGCTTCGCCGTCGTGCACTGTCTCGGCATCCTGACCTCGATCTTCTCGTCGGTGGTCGTCTCGCGCTCGCTGGTGAACCTGATCTACGGTCGCCAGAAGAAGCTGACCAAGGTGGCCATCGGCCAGATCTGGAAGCCCGGCACTGCTGCGACCACGACACCAACGGCTGGCCCTAGGGTCAACAGCCAGAAATAAGGGAAAACGGTCATGGAATTTTTCCGCATCAAAAAAGACATCCCCTTCATGCGCCATGCGCTGAAGTTCAACATCATTTCGCTGGTGACCTTCCTGCTCGCCGTGATTTTCCTGTTCGGCAAGGGTTTGCACCTATCGGTCGAATTCACCGGCGGCACGCTGATCGAGGTCAATTACCAGCAGGCTGCCGACCTTGAAAAGATTCGCGGCGCGCTGGGAAATTCCGGCTTCAGCGACTATTCGGTGCAGAACTTCGGCTCGTCGCAGGACGTGTTGATCCGCCTGCCGCTCAAGGGCGACCAGAACACTTCGCAACTCGGTGAAGCAGTGATGAAGTCGCTGGCCACCGAAGCGCCGGGCGCCCAATTGCGCCGCGTCGAATTCGTCGGTCCGCAGGTCGGCAAGGAGCTGGCCGAAAACGGCGCGATGGCCCTGCTTGTCGTCATCATCGGCATCATGATTTATCTCGCCTTCCGCTTCGAGTGGCGCTTCTCGGTCTCGGCCATCATCGCCAACCTGCACGACGTGATCATCATTCTTGGCTTCTTCGCCTTCTTCCAGTGGGAATTCTCGCTGTCGGTGCTCGCCGCGGTGCTCGCCGTGCTCGGCTATTCGGTCAATGAATCGGTCGTCGTCTTCGACCGCGTCCGCGAAACCTTCAAGAAATCGCGCGGCCTGACGACGCCGCAGGTACTTGACCATGCCATCACCAGCACGATCAGCCGCACCATCATCACCCACGGCAGCACCCAGATGATGGTCCTGTCGATGCTGATCTTCGGCGGCGAAACGCTGTACTATTTTTCGCTCGCGCTGACCATCGGCATCCTGTTCGGCATCTACTCCTCGGTGCTGGTTGCCAGCCCGCTGGTGATGTGGCTCGGCGTGTCGCGCGAACAGTTCATCAAGCAGAAGAAGGTCATCGAAGGCGCCAACGAAGAAGGTGCGGTGGTGTGAACAAGATCCTGGTCTGGGATCTGCCGACCAGGCTGTTCCACTGGCTGCTGGTGCTCGCCTTCGCCGCTGCCTACATCAGCGGTGATACCGGCGGCAACTGGCTCGTCTGGCACGGCCGTATTGGCCTGTTCATCGTCGGCCTGATCGCTTTCCGCCTGACTTGGGGCTTTGCCGGCTCGACCTACGCCCGTTTCAGCACCTTCGTCCGTGGCCCGGCGGCAATCAAGGATTACCTGGCCGGCAAATGGCACGGACTCGGCCACAATCCGCTCGGCGCCCTGTCGGTACTCGCCCTGCTGGCGCTGATCAGCCTGCAGGTAATTAGCGGACTCTTCGCCCAGAACGACGACACCGGATTCGCCGGCCCGTTCTATGCGCTGGTCAGCAACTCATTCGGCGAGCTGACGACCAAGCTTCACCACAAGGTCATCGATTTGCTACTGATCCTGGTCGGCCTGCATGTTCTCGCCATCCTGTTCTACGGCCATGTGAAAAGAGACAAGTTGCTCAAGCCGATGCTGACCGGTTACAAGGAGGTCCAAGCTGGCGAAAACGCCCGCGGTGGCGGACTAACCGCCTTCCTTGTCGCGCTCGTTGTCGCGCTTGCCACCGCCTATGCAGCCTCCGGAGCCTGGATGGATAAACCGCCGCCGCCCGCCGCGACGCCAGCCTGGTAGTCAGGAAACAAACGCAAAAAATGAAAGGCCACCGCAAGGTGGCCTTCTGTTTGGAAATTCCGGCAATCAATGATCGCCAAAAATCCACCGGATCAGCTTCGTATCATGCAGCTCTGACCAGCGTCTCGACTTTGGCCGGCTTGACCGCCGCCGCCTCTTCCGCCTTGACCAGTTTCTGGATCAACACGGTCAATTCGGCAATCCGCTTGGACAGCTTGTCGATATCCTTCTTGCTTGGCACGCCGAGGCTCGAAAGAGTACGTGCGACACGATCCTCGAAACCTTGTTCGAGACGACCCCAGCCATCGCTGACCTTGGTCGAAACCCGAGCGATCCGTTCTTCAGCCACCTTGCGGTTCTTTCTCTGAATACGCTCGCCTTCCTTGACCAAGGCGACAAAAGCCTTGTTACCCTCTTCCTGCGCCTTGACGAAGGCACCCAAGCCAGCCAGCCAGATTTGCTGAGTCGACTTCGCAGCAGCTTGGGCGATACTGATTTCGGTTTGGGTCCTGGTTTGATTGCGGGCCATGATGACCTCCTCTAAAAAATGGGAAATGGCAGCCGCGAATCACATATCCGCTGCCTTCAATTCGCACTCTAGCGAAATCGTTTAGAGGAGGCACACCAATAAGCTAGAGGTTTCCTTCTAGAAACCCCTGGCTTCCCGACAACAAGCTTTTTGACCAGAATCAGAAGAGCGTGAACCTCTCGGTACTCTCGTTATAGCGAACCAGCACGTACCACAAGAGCAGCAACCCGCCGCCGATCAGCAAGGCACCCACCCAACCGCCAAGCATCTCGGGCAGATAAGCCTGGAAACCAACACGCGTCATTTCGAAAGTTTCGACATTGGTCTCGTCGATGGCGGTGAGATCGAATTTCTTGAACAATGCGCTGGCAATCGAGCCGATCCAGGCAAAGAAAAACATGGCCACCCACAATTTCAGGTGCCCCTCACCCATGCGCCAGAGACTGCCCGAGGCACAACCACCGGCAAAGATCATGCCGATGCCGAAAATAAAGCCGCCCGCCAGTGAGCCGATCCAGAAAGTCGGCGGAATGGCAACGTAAGGGTCGATGACCTTCTTCTCGAACAGCAAGGCGGCAATTGGAATTCCGATAGCCAAGGCCAGGATGACCGCCTTGGTCATGTCACCTTCGGCGGTGACGAAGGGTTCGCGGAAAGCGCGGGCAAAACACAGGCGCGAACGATGCATGATGAAACCAATCGCGAAACCGGCCAGTATGATGACCGCGCGGGTAGCCAGTTGCGAGTCGCCGGAGGCAAACCAGCGCGTCGCCCAGAACAGGACACCCACCAGGACGGCAAGACCGAGGAATGGGTAGACGCTTTTGAGCGTTGCGGGCACAGTCAGGGTCGGCGGTGGCGACATGCCCCATTCGATATTTTCCAGCGTCCACAGCAACAACTTGACGCCAAGCGCGGCGCCGAGCAACAGACCGACCCACATTGCCCAACCGGCGGGTGAAGAATGCAGGACGGGATTGAAGAAGCCGCCGGTGGTGCACCCACCGGCCAGCGCAGCACCGATTCCCATCAGGCTGCCACCAAGTGCCGCCCAGACAAGTTCAAGTCGGGGTGGACGATTGGGGGCGAACTGCCGGGAAAAAAGCGCCGCCGTAAAAGCCCCAAGCAGCAGCAGGATGTTCATCAGCGACATGCGGTGATGGAGCCACCCGTCCATCTCTTCGTGAATTCCCAGCAACGGGCCGAGACCGATGGCGTTATTGATCCAGTCACCCCAGAACTTTACGCCACCGAAAATACCCCAGAACGAACCACTGACCATCAGACCGACCACCACCAGCACCAACAATATGGCACCGACAAACGGCGACCACTCCCTGACCAGAATTCGTTCGTAATCAGCCTTGAACCCGGCCAACCAGCCATCCGTGCTCATCGCTCCTCCTCAAGTTCAGACACATTTACACTGCCCAGAAGCTATCGGGCAAACACAAAACAACGCATCAAATCATCCGCTTAACTGAAATTATTATGCGCCCTCTGATGACATTGATATTGACTTGAGTCAATTCCCGGATGCCGGGCGACGGTGGGCGAAAAAAAGGCCGCAAACAGCGGCCTAGTCGTTGCATCAGCAGCAGATCATCAATCTTCCTGACGGAACTTGTCGTGGCAGCCCTTGCAGGTTTCGCCGACCTTGCCGAACTGCGCCTTGAGCGCCGCCGCGTCGCCGGTGGCGGCAACCCTGGCCAGCTCGTTGGCTTCCTTGTTGAAGGCCATCGCGACCTTGCCCACCCCTTCCTTGTCGGTGAACAGTTCCGGCTTGACGCGGGTTTCCTTCCAGCCCTTGCCCTTGTCGCTGCCTGGCACGTAAAGCGCACCCATCCCGGAATTGGCGGTCGCGGCAATCACGTTGGCAGCAGCGACCGCCTGCTCCTTGTTGAAGCTGGTCGGATTGTCGACCAGCATGCCCTTTAACTTGCCCATGTTCCAGGCCATGAAAGCGTAGCCGGACTGGCGGAACTTGATTGCGTCTTCGGTCTTGAGCTGGGCGGCCGCGCTGCCGGCCACGGTGACAGTCAGCAAAGCGACGACGAGTTTGGATTTCATGGCTTTATCTCCTTTTTGGATGAGCAAATCGGGGTTAAAAATATGGCGGCGATTATTCCATAGAAGTTTCAGCCGCACCATTCACACGGCAAACACGTGCTTGACGCGCAACGCCGGCGCGCCTTGCTCGATGGCCAGCAGGCGGTCGATATTCGGATGCTTGCCCGGGTTGGTTCGGGCGTCCTCGGTGTGTTCGGCAAAAATTTCCAACCCCTTCCTGGCTGCCTCGGCATTGATCGAGCCGTAGGTCTGCGCCAGATGGTTGTAGACCGCCAGCGAACCTTGGCTGCCCGGCTTGTTTTCGATGCTGGCGACGACAATTTCCCGCTTGTCGAGCAGGTTGACCGCGGCAAGATGCGAAATGCCCGGCAGTTTTTTCAGGTTTTCGGCAAAAGTCATTTATTTCCATTCCCGTTTGGCTTTGACCAACCCGATGATCAGGCCGGTGGCGAAGGTGCCGATCGGCACGATCAGCACGATGGCCTTGATGCCGCGTTCGAGATCGTATAGGGCCAGCACTGCGGTGACGATGGCAAGGCCGATGCCGAGGCCGATGGTCCCGCCCTTGAGGCCGCCGCGCATCACTTCACCATCGCTCGTCGTGCGCTCGCCGATGCAGTGCGGACAGTAGATCGCGTCTTCGGGCACTTCCAGCCCGCATTTGGCGCAGCGCATCAGATGCGCTTCGCCAGTTCCGCTGCCTTGCCGGTGTAATCCCACGGCGTCAGCTTGAGCAACTCGGCCTTGGCCGCTTCCGAAATTTCCAGCGTGGACACGAAGGCCTGCATGCCTTCACGGGAAACGCGGGTGCCGCGGGTCAGCTCCTTGAGCTTTTCGTAGGCGTTCGGCACGGCGTAACGACGCATGACGGTCTGGATCGGCTCGGCGAGCAGTTCCCAGTTGGCGTCGAGATCAGCCTTCATCGCGTCAGCATTGACTTCCAGCTTGCTCATGCCCTTCAACAGCGAATCGTAGGCGAGCAGGGAGTAGCCGAGGCCGACGCCCATGTTGCGCAGTACCGTCGAATCGGTCAGGTCACGCTGCCAGCGCGAGATCGGCAGCTTTTCGGCCAGATGCTTGAGGACGGCATTGGCCAGGCCAAGATTGCCTTCGGAGTTCTCGAAATCGATCGGATTGACCTTGTGCGGCATCGTCGACGAGCCGATTTCACCGGCCTTGACCTTCTGCTTGAAGAATCCGAGCGAGATGTAGCCCCAGACGTCGCGGTCAAAGTCGATCAGGATGCTGTTGGCGCGGGCGAAGGCATCGAACAATTCGGCCAGCGCGTCGTGCGGCTCGATCTGGATGGTGTACGGGTTGAAGGTCAGGCCGAGTGACTCTACGAACTTCTTCGCAAACCCCTCCCAGTCGTAACCGGGGTAGGCAGCGAGGTGGGCGTTGTAGTTGCCGACCGCGCCATTGATCTTGCCGAGCAGTTCGACGGCGGCGATGCGTTCGCGGGCGCGCTGCAGGCGGTAGGCGACGTTGGCCATTTCCTTGCCGAGCGTCGTCGGCGTTGCCGGCTGGCCGTGCGTGCGGCTCATCATCGGCACCTCGGCATTGGCATGCGCCAGTTCGCGCAGGCGGGCGAGCAGTTTGTCGAGCATCGGCAGCATGGCCTGCTCGCGGGCACCCTGACACATCAGTCCGTGCGACAGGTTGTTGATGTCTTCCGAGGTGCAGGCGAAGTGGATGAACTCGCTGACCTTGGTCACTTCGGCGTTGCCCTTGGTGTTCTTCTTGATCCAGTATTCGAGCGCCTTGACGTCATGGTTGGTGACGGCTTCCTCGGCCTTGACCTCGGCGGCCTGCTCGACACTGAAGTTGGTGACCAGCGCATCGAGTTCTGCCACGGTCGACGGCGAAAAAGCGGGAATTTCCGCAAAATGCGGGTCGGCGGCGAGCGCCTTGAGCCATTCGATCTCGACCTTGAGGCGGGCGCGGATCAGGCCGAATTCGGAAAAATGCTCGCGCAGGGCGTCGACCTTGCCGGCGTAGCGGCC
>CAZGPO010000071.1:9984-10182 GCA_964527745.1 uncultured Dechloromonas sp. | reverse complement strand
CGGTGACTGGAAATGAGCATCGTCGCTTCGTTCTGGCGTTCGGCCAGCAGGTCGAAGAAGATCTTGCGCGCTTCCGGGTCGAGGTTGGCCGCCGGCTCGTCCATCACCAGCACCTTCGCCGCGCGGCCGAGCGCGATGGCGATCAGCAGTTTCTGCTTCATGCCGCCCGAGAGGCGCACGAACTGGCGGGAGAGGATG
>CAZGPO010000071.1:0-9974 GCA_964527745.1 uncultured Dechloromonas sp. | reverse complement strand
GTGCGTTCCGAAGAGATGGTTGACGTTCCGCTGGCAGCCGTACGTCGGTGGCTGGCCGGTGAGCGCTCTATCCCTCTCAGCGATTGCTTCATGCCGCCCGAAAGACGAACGAATTGCCGGGACAGGATGCCTGCGACATCGAGTCCGAGTCGTCGGGCGATCTCGTGGATATGCTGTGGATCGGTTTTGCATAGTGCGGCGGAAAAGTCGATCAGCTGGCCGACCGGCATCTTCAGCGGCGGCGGCAGTTGCGGTACGAAACCGATCGCGCCGAGTACCTTGGTCCGGTTTCCTCGCGGGCCGAGGCCGTTGATGGTGACGGTGCCCTCGTGCGTATATTCGCCGAGCAGGCAGCGGATCAGCGTGGTCTTGCCGGCACCGTTGGAGCCGATCAGGGCGACCCGCTCGCCGATGCCGATATTGAGGTTGATGCCGTCGAGCACGCGGGCCCGGCGGAAATTTTTGACGACATTCGTAAACTGGATCATGGGGCCAGATTATAAGAGAGCTGTTACGGTCGACCCTGAATTTCGATCAAAAATCGACAGGGTTCGAGAATCAGCTGATTTTGGACAGACCCTTGACCTCGAAGCTGAGCGAGCCGGTCGGACAGGTATCGACGCACAGGCCGCAGCGCGTGCAGTCGGGGCCGATGGGAATTTCAGTTTCGACGGCGCGGCCCTTGATGACCGTATCGAGCACGTGTGGCACCAGGCAGACCTTGCGGCAATCACCCTCGTGGAAGCAGCCTTCGAGCTTGTACTTGATGCGGACCGGCGAAATAATGCCGACGACGCCGTAGGTCAGCCCGATCGGGCAGGCATAACGGCACCAGGCACGGCGCGAGAAAAACACTTCGAAGAAAAGCAGCGCCAGCACCCAGAGCAGCGCCAGTCCCGGCCCGTAAATCAGGGCGCGCGACACGATGCCGGTCGGCGAGATGGCTTCGAAAACCGTATAGCCGGTGCCTATGGCGAGCAGGGCGAATATGACCCAGAATACGCTGCGCAAACGGCGGTCGATGGTCTGGTCGGTGACCAGCTTTTTCTTTGCCAGATAGAGGTGAATTTTTTCGGCCCACTCGGCGAGCAGGTGGTACGGGCAAACCCAGGAACAGAAAGTGCGGCCACCCAGAAGCGCCCACAAAACCAGTACGGTGCCGGTCCCGATGATCAGATTGTTGATGATGTGCTTGTGCGCCAGCATGACCTGCAGGGCCGAGTTGAGGTCGATCAGGTGAAAGCCGACGAAACGCGATGCGGTCAGCGCACCTTCGAGAATCTGGATATCGAAGAAGAAAGAGACGGTGAACAGCAGATTGGCGATGATCAGCGTGATCCAGCGCCGGTTGCGCCATTTGTTCTTGTGCTCGGCATGCGCCCGGGCGTGAAGTTTTTCGGCGATCAGGTCGCGATTGCCCTTCTTGTAGAAATGCATGGCCTGGGCTGCCGGGGCGATCTCCTTGGGCTTGCTCGGCTCGGCACCGAACATGACCTTGATCTGTTCAAAAAAACGCCGTTTAAGAAGATGGCTCATGTTTTCCATACCTCGCGGGCTTGGATCGTGATGGCTGCAGGCTCGACCGGGCAGATCATTTCGCAGACGCCGCAGCCGACGCAAGGTTCATGGACGACGGGTGACTTGCGCTGGCTGCCATCCGGGGCAAAGACGGTCTCGATTGAGATGGCGCCCTTGATCGGGCATTCGCGGACGCAGAGATCGCACTCGGGAACATCGTAGGGATGATCGGTGATCGGGATCGGCTTCCAGCGATCGACGTCCATGTAGCGCATGGTGCCCTTGAAATTCGGACCGCGTGCCTGACCCTTGAAGCCCTTGCCCTGAATCGCCAGGCAGGCTTCCGGGCGGGTCAACCGGGCGACGCCCATGCGTTCGGTCAGGTTCAGCGTCGGTTCGGGGTCGTTTTCCTTGGCCACCAGGATCGGCTTCGCGGCAAGTCCTGCGCCGGGGCGCACCGGCAGGAATTCCGGCTTGTGATAGGTCAGCGAGCCGGTCGGGCAGGCGAGAACGCATTGCACGGCATCGCAGGAGAAATCACAGGCCTGCTGGCGGGCATCGATATACGGCACGCCAACGCCCATGCCGTCGATCAGGTCGGCCAGCTTGATGGCCTGCACCGGACAGACCTGGACGCACTGACCGCACTTGATGCAACTGGATAGAAAGTCGCTTTCGTCGAGGGCGCCGGGCGGGCGCAGACGTTTTTTCTGGGAATAGATCAGCGGCAGGAAGCCGGAAAGCGCGGCGCCGAGCACGCCCCCGGTGAGCAGGGTAGTGCGCAGGAAGCGCCGGCGGTTGCTCTGGCGTTTGGCCTTGGATAACGGTGGCGTTGGCGCCGGCGGTGGATTTGTCGCCGGCTTGGGGTCGCTGTCCCCGTTGGGATTTTTATCGCTCATGATTGCGTTACCCTGTCGGGCTTTTTGAAGCGTGGCTTCTCGTCACGCAGGATCAGGTCGGGTGTCGAGAAGGGAGCCAGGCGCTCCAGAAAGTCGAGGAGTTCCAGGACCGGCGAACTGCGGAAAAAGCGAGCCATCGGCAGTTCGATCCAGATCTGGTCGGCATAGGAATAAAGTTCGTGCTTCTGGTCGCCGATGCCGTCGGCGTTGCGATCGAAACCCTGGTAATCGTCCCAGTAGTTGTCGCTCCAGGTGTTTTTGGTACTAATTTCGCCGCCGCGGCCGCCATAGCTGACCTGAGTCAGGTTGCCTTCGAAGATGTTGTCGACCATGTTGTTGCCACCGGTTTCGCTGTTGAACATGATGCCGATACCGTTGTAGGCAAAGCGGTTGCCGCGCATTTCGATGGTGCTGTCCGGCTGGAAGGGTGACAGGTCGGAACCGATGCCGATGCCGTTGTAGACGAATTCGTTGTTTTCGATGAGGGTGCCGGAGGCTTCCTTGAAGCCGATACCCATGCCGGTTGCACCGGTGGAATGCGAGATGATGTTGTTGCGCGCGACGCCGCCCTCGGTGTACATGAAGTAGATGCCGACCGCGTTGTCGTAGAATGCGTTGCCCTCGACAATGTTGTCATTGGCGAACATGAAGTGGATCGAGTAGCGGCTGCGCCGGCCGATGTTGTCGCGATAAGTGTTCTTGTTTGAATACCAGGCGACCATGTCGCGCGAGTCGAAGATTTCGTTCTTTTCGATCAGGTTGTTGTTGCTGTACCAGAGTCGAAGGCCGTCACCGCGTACGCCCAGGTCACGGTCCTTGGAGCGAATCTTGTTGTTACGGACGATGTTGTCATTCGACTGCTTGAGGTCGATGCCAAACAGGCAGTTATCGACCTGCAGACCTTCGATCACGTTATGGTTGCCGCGAACGTCGAGGCAGGAGTCATCGGTGTCGTGCGAATCGCCCGACCCGGTCAGGCGCATGTCGCGCAGGACCGAATCGTTGGCGTTCAGGATCATTACCGTGCCCCGGTCGCCGGCATCGACCGTGACCTTGCCGCCGCCGTCGATGGTCAGCGGCTTGTCGATGACGACCGGCCCCGCGTAATTGCCCGGTGGCGGTTTGAGGACTGATCCGGCGGGTGCGTCATCGACCAGTTCCTGCAACGGTTTCAGGCCATGCACACGGGCATCCCGATCGCGCAGCATGAATGTCGGCTTCGGCCGGTCGATCGTCACCCGCGGAGCATTGCTCATGTCAGCGCTCGCGCCGCGTTCCTGCTGCTGGGAGATGCTGCTCGAACAGACCAGCAGAAGTGCGGTGGCCAGCGCTCCTTTGGTGAATGGTGGCAAACGCATCACCGGGATATTACTCTGCACCGCCTTCGCGCAGTTGCTTGCGACGGATCAGCAGCGCCAGCATCATGCAGACGAAGATGATGATCAGCAAACCGTAGCCCCAGTACGGGTAGGAGAAGGTCGAGAACTGGGCAACCTTGCCCTCGCCGAAAACGGTGGGCATGAAGGGCTTGACGGTAAATGCGCCCCACGGGTGCATATTGTGGCCGAAGAACCACAGCCAGCCGGCGTAGGTGATGACAAAGAACACCGGCAGCAGTGCCGGGACCAGCGCCAGCAACAGCTGGAAGGGGCGAATTTTCGCGACGCCGGCGATGACGATGCCCATGACGACGATCAACCCGAAGATGACGCCCATCGAAATGTTGCGCACGTTGTCGCCCCAGGCCTTGATGCGGTCGACGTCCTTGAAGAAGGTACCGGCTTCCTTCATGTAGGCCTGGACATGGCTTTCGAGATGGCCCAGCACCAACTGGTCGATGATCATCCAGGCGGCGACGGCAATGAAGCCTGCGGCCAACACCAGCAGACGAGGCTTTTTCTTGGGCATCGCGAAGGCCAGCATCATGACCGCGAAGAAGCCAAAGAAGAACTTGGCCAGCGGTTTTTCGACCGGAGCGCCAGTAGCGATCGGGTACATGCCGACATAGTGGTTGATGGTGTTCATTTCATGGACGCAGTCGAGGCCTTCGGCGCCCGCGTCAACGTTTTTCTTGGCGGCGGTAAGCGGGTTGTATCGTTCCTCTTCGGCGCCAAGATCCTTCTGGATGATCTCGCCGGCCATGCGCGTGCCTTTGCCGGCCGCCTTGCAACCATTGTAGACACCGTCGAAATGGAAGTGGATGCGGATACCATCAGGGAAGGCGTCGGGCGGGTAGTTCGGGGCGGTCAGTGAAACCCACCAGATCGGGGCGAAGTAGGCGGCGACCAGCGCGACCAGCGCGATGAAGGTCAATCCACCAACGATTTTGTTTTGTTTATTCATTGTGCTGCTCTCTAAGGTGTTGCCCCCGGAGGTGCGTCGGGGGCTGCCCGCATCATGCGGGCAGCGGGGAAAACAATTGCGGTCTTACTTCTTGCCAGCCTTTGGCTTGCACATGGCGCCCGGCATGACCAGGCTCGACTGGTAGGCCGAAATGGCGACCAGCTGGTCATTGGTGTAGGGCTTGATGACCTTGACCATGTCCGGGTTGGCATTGCGGCGGTGACCGTCACGAATCTCGGTCATCTGGCGCAGCAGGTACTTGTAGTGCTGGCCGGCGATCACCGGGTAGAACTTGTCCTTGACGCCTTCACCGGTCTTGCCGTGGCATTCCAGGCACTGCTTTTCGTACAGCTCCTTACCCTTGGCAACCTGCATGGCGGCATCGGGGCCTTCATACTTGCCGTGCTCGGCCGGGATGCACAGGCCTTCGATGTAGGCCGAGACATCGGCCAGTTCCTGCGGGTCGGTCAGCGTGGCGGCGAACGGGTACATGGTCGGGTTATCGCGCAGGCCGGCGCGGATGTCGGCCATCTGCTTGATCAGCACGGTAGTATGCTGGCCGGCGAGCTGCGGGAAGGTGCCGTCTGGGCGGCCGGCGCCGGAGGGGAGGTGGCAGGCGCCGCAGACTTCATAGGCTTCCTCGCCACGCTTCTTGTCGCCCTTGAGTTTCAGGGCCTCGATCTTTTCGCCCTCTTGGGCATTCCACTTGTAGTCCTTGCCTTCGATGCCTTCCTTCTTTGGCGCCGGGGGGCCGGCGAAAGCGATGCCTGCCGAGAGCAGGCCAATCAAAAGGAGTGATGCTTTCATGTTTGATTTCCTTGTCAGAGAGTTTACGGGAACGCAGGCGCCATTGTCCTGCAGGCTATATCAGCGTTCCTTGATATCGGTCAGAAGCCGGTGTCGCCAGCTTCCGGTGGTCACTTCAATTTGGACAGGTAGTCGGCGAGGATCTTGATTTCCGCGTCATTGACCAGGTGCATGACGCCCTTCATGGCGGCGGTCTGGCCGTTGTTGCGGGCGCCGCTCTTGATGTCCTTCATCTGCTGCTCAGCGTAGGCGGCATTCTGGCCGGCGACCTTCGGATAATTGGGCATCAGCGGCTTGTCGCCCTTGGGTCCGTGACAGGCGTTGCAGGTCTTGTCCTTGAAAAGCGCAGCGCCGTCGGGCGCGGCGATGGCGGGGCTGGCGACAAGCGCAGCGGCGATCAGAGTCATTACAAATTTCATGGTTATTCCTTCCTGAAAATGAGACGGGGAGCAGATTGACTCCGCTCCCCGTGTATTGCCTTGAGTCAGATCAAGTTTGCTGCTTATTTCTTGACTGGCTTGGCACCGGCCTGCTCAAGATAGGTCTTGGCGCGCAGACCGATGTCGGCTGCCTTGACCTGGTATTGCCAGATCTGCTCGGTCCAGAGGTTGGCCTGGTCCCAATCCTTCTGGGCAGCGGCGGCATCGGCCTTGGCCTTGGCATCCTTGGTCTTGTTCAACTGGTCGGTTGCATCTTCGACCATCGCCACGACATCCGGGAAGTCCTTGTAATTGACGCTGGTGATGTAACCCACCACGGAGTCAATGACCGCCTGGGTGTCGACAACCTTCTTCAGGCTCGCCTTGTAATCGGCTTCGGTGTAGGAAGCAGCGGCGGCAGCGGTCGTCTTGGTCGGCTTCCAGCCCTTCGGCTTGACCAGCAGGTAACCCTGCATTTCAAGGTGCAGCGCCGAGCAGAATTCCGTGCAGTAGTACGGATAGACGCCTTCCTTGTCGGCCTTGAACTTGACGGTAACAGTCTTGCCCGGTTCGACGGAGGCATGTACGTTGTAGGTCGAGACCGTGAAGCCGTGGGTTTCGTCCTGGGCGCGCTCGAGGTTGGTCAGGTGGATCGTCACTTCATCACCCACGTCGACCTCGATGGTTTCCGGCGTGATGTGCGAACGGATCAGGGAACCGAAGACCTCGACCTTGTTGCCCTTCTTGACGGTCTTCTCCTCGCCGGCACGTACGGCGTCGGGACTCAGCTTGTCGGTGCGGCTGTCGGTACCGACCTTGTAGCGGACGCCCGGCTTGATCTTCGAGGCTTCGATCGCAACCACATAGTGCGGCTCACCCAACGGCAGCGGCATGTCGTACAACAGTTGCATCTTGTCGTTCGAGATGTCGATCAGCTGGTGGTTCTGCGGGTGCAGCGGGCCAACCGGCATGAAACGATCGATCGCAAGCTTGTTCAGCGCCACAAGGTAACGACCCTTCGGATCCATCGAGTCACCTTCCATGGTCATCAGGTGACCGATGTTGTAGTGCACGGAGATCTTGTCGAGCACCTTGCCTTCACAGTAATCCCACTTGGCGACTTGCGAGTCGACGTAGAGCGAGGTGTAGGCAACGCACTTCTTCGAGTCATACTGGGTGTGCAGCGGACCGAGGCCAAGCTGAACCTGGGTGTGCAGCGCGTCCTTCATGGCGATCACCGGGATACCGTACGGATCCTTGGATTCGAACTTGCCGGCCTTGATGGCGGCCTGGATCTTCTCGAAGGAATAGACGGAAACGTGGGTGTCGAGCTTGCCGGAGACGGTGATGAGCTTGCCGTCGGGGGTCACGTCGACGCCGTGCGGGGATTTAGGTTCCGGGACCAGGAAGAGGATGCCTTCCTTGATCGCCGTTTCCATCATCAGCACGTCATGGCCGTTGATCTTCTTGGCCTTGCCGGCAGCAACCAGTTCGGCGGCCTTCTTCCAGTTGATCACGTGCATATAGTCGGTGTCCTTGGCGGAGCAACCGGCTTCGAACGGCGGACGGCCTCTTTCGATGCCGCCGACGTAGCGCTCGGAACAGAAGGAGTTGGTGAACGACCAACCGTCGGACGGACCTTTACCGGCGTCGGACAAGTCCTGCGAGTACGGCGGCAGTTCGAGGGAGAAAGACTTGGACGGGTCGAGACGGCCTTCCTTGCGGTCGAACTTCCAGTAGGTGATACCACCGCGGTATTTCTCATTGAACTCTTCGAGCGGGTAGAACTTCTTGTTCTCGAGCGGCGCGGCGTACTGGGCGGCTTCAATGACGTACTCGGTATTCGGCGTGACGAAGGCGCCACCGTGTTCCGATTTGTAGATCGGGTTGACGACGATCTGCTTGGTTTCGAAGTCACGCAGGTCGAGCACGGCAAGGCGCGGGTTGGCCTTGTCGTTGATGAACAGGAACTGGCCGTCATACTTGCCATCGGTCTCGGAAATGGCCGGGTGGTGCGTGTCGCCCCAGTTGATTTCCTTGCCGTCGATGTTGCCCTGACGCAGCACCTTCCGCGACTGTTCGTCAAAGCCATAGCCTTGCCACGGTTCCGGCGTGAAGACGCCAATGTACTTCATGATGCGCATGGACGGAATGCCATACACGATCATCTGGCCGGACTGGCCGCCCGAGCTGAAGGCGTAGAATTCGTCGCGCTTGCCGGTCGGCACGTAGGTCTTGGACGCCGCCAGCAAATCCTGCTGGCTCAGGCCGCGACGCTTCATGACGTCCTGCAGCGACTCGGCTGACCATGCTGTGGCGGCACTGAGGCCAAGCCCAGCGACGATCAGCATCGCCGTGGTTTTAACTGCAAATCTTTTCATCTTGAGATCTCCCATGAAACAAGAAGTTGTGCTTCCTACCCTCCATCATCACCTGCGACAGAACGTCGCTGCGACAATTTGCCGCACACTGTAACGTGACGAGCGGAACAAAAATTTGATCTATGCTAATTTGTCATGGCGGGCATCAAGCAAAATGCACTACCCTAACGATTCAAGAAGCAGATGAATTCACGTGAATAAGAAAATTCTGATCGACTTGATCGGCATTCTGCTGATCGCGCTGGTCGTCGTCGTCGGTTACAAACTGTCGCCGATCCTGCTGCCCAAGGCCGATGTGGTGGTGCAGCCTGATCCAGCCTGCGATTTGCAGCGGCAGGCGTGTTCAGTGAAGTTGCCGGCAGGTGGCAGCGTCGAGCTGGAGATGGGGACGCGGCCGGTTCCGATGGTCAGGCCTTTCGAGGTGCGGGTGACGACCAGCGGCTTTTCTCCGGATCGGGTCGAGGTCGATTTTGCCGGTATCGAAATGAATATGGGTTTCAACCGGCCGCAACTCGCGGCACGCGGCAACGGGCTGCATGCGGCCATGGTGACGTTGCCGGTCTGCATCACCGGTGCGATGGACTGGCAGGTGACTGTCCTGATCGAAAATGGCGGCGAACGCATCGCCATTCCCTATCGCTTCGGTTCAGGGAGCCACGAATGATCTCCGAGCGCATTCTGCTGGCAATCGCCGCCTTGCTGGCGGCGCTGGTAATCGGCCTGGCCCTTTTCTGGCAGCCTGAACTTCCCGAGCGGCCGTTACCGAAGGCCGGGCTGGCGGAAGGTGGCGATTTCACGTTGCAGTCGATTAAGGGCCCCGTTTCTCTCAAGGATTTTCGCGGCAAAGAGGTTTTGCTGTACTTCGGCTATACCTATTGCCCCGATATCTGCCCGACTTCGCTTGCCGCTACCGCCGAAGGCTTGAAACTGCTGACTCCCGATGAGCTGGCGCAGGTGGCCGTAATCTTCGTTTCGGTAGACCCGAAGCGTGACACGCCCGCCCGGCTCAAGGAGTACGTCGAGTTCTTCCACCCGTCGATGGTCGGTGTCACCGGATCGGCTGAAGAAATTGCCGCGATCGCCAAACGCTACGGCATTTTCTACGCCGAGCAGAAGGTCGAGACTGCCGGCGGCGGCTATGTCGTCGATCACTCGGCCGATACCTTTGTCGTCGCCGCGGACGGCAGGCTGGTCGCCAGGATGGCTCACGCGACACCACCCGAACAGGTGGCTGAAATCATTCGCAAACACCTCTATCAACCCTAGGAGCGCATCATCATGAAAAAACTATCCCTGCTGGCCGCCGGCCTGTTGTTATCCACCGGCGTCCTGGCTGGTGCCGCCGACAACGTTTCCGTGCAGGACCCTTATGTGCGGCTGGCGCCGCCCAATGCGCCCGCGACTGCCGCCTTCATGGTGATCAGGAACGGTGGCGACAAGGACGTCAAGGTGGTCAAGGCCGATAATCCGGTATCGCGAGTCACCGAACTGCATACCCACATCAATGACGGCGGCGTCATGAGAATGCGCCCGGTACCGGCCATCGAGGTCAAGGCCAAGGGTGAAGCGGTACTTCAGCCGGGCGGCCTGCACGTGATGATGATCGA
>CAZGPO010000070.1:6738-10239 GCA_964527745.1 uncultured Dechloromonas sp. | reverse complement strand
GGCAACTATCCGCGCTGCCAGGGAGCAGCTCGAACGTCATTTGCACCAGGCGCAGGTTTATGCACGTGTAAATCAGCCTTACCTGCTGGCCCAGGGGAAAATCTGGCTGGGCCGGGCGACTTTCTGGCTCTGCGGCATCGCCGTCGGCCTCGCGGCCGTGGTCTTCGCGGTGATGACCGATGAGGCGACGCACCTGTTCAAGGAAACCGTTCGCCAGTATCCATGGCTCCCTTTCTTGGTGACGCCGGCGGCTGGCGCGGCGCTGCTCTGGGTGACCAGAAGTTTCTTTCGTGGCGCTGAGGGCAGCGGAATTCCACAGGTCATTGCCGAAATGAAGCGGTCGCCGGATCTGCCCTGGCGGCCCCTAATTTCACTGCGCATCGCTGCCGGCAAGATGCTGATCGGGATTGCCGCAATTGGTGCCGGATTTTCATTCGGGCGCGAGGGGCCGACTGTTCAGGTGGGGGCCAGCCTGATGGCTGCCGTTGGCCGCTATTTACCGACCACATTGCGCATTCAGCGCCATCATCTACTGGTTGCCGGTGGCGCGGCGGGTATTGCGGCGGCCTTTAACACACCGCTGGCCGGGATCGTTTTCGCCATCGAGGAATTATCGCGCAGCGTCGAGTCGCGGATGAGCGGCGTCGTCATCACGACCATTGTGCTGGCCGGCGTCATCGCCCAGATCTGGCTCGGTAACCACAATTATTACGGGCAGGTCGTGGTGTTCGGGGAAACCGCCCAACTCGCCCAGACCATCGCTGTTTGCGCGGTGATCACCGGGCTGGCTGGCGGCTTGTTTGCGCGCTTGCTGCTGATCTCCTCAAGCGGCTGGAAGGGGGGGCTGGCCGACTTCCGGTCGAACCATCCCTACCGCTTCGCGGCCTTGTGCGGATTGATGATCGCCGCGCTCGGCTGGGCCAGCGGCGGTCTGACCTGGAGCAGCGGATATCAGGAAACTGAGGCACTCCTCAAAGGTGGCGAACCATTGCCGTGGTATTTCGGGCCGGCCAAGTTCGTGGCGACGGTGGTGTCGTACATGTCTGGTTTGCCGGGTGGTATCTTTGCGCCGTCGCTGGCGATTGGCGCCGGCATTGGCCAGAATCTCGTTTCAGTGCTCTGGGATCAGGCTTTCCCGACGACGGTGATTGTCCTCTGCATGGTCGGCTTCATGGCGGCGGTGACTCAAGCGCCGATCACCTCGTTCATCATCGTCATGGAAATGGTCAACGCCTATCCGCTGGTCATGGGGCTGATGGCAACGGCGCTGATCGCATCGGCGGTATCACGCGCCGTATCGCGCCCGCTGTACGCGACGCTGGCTGAAAACATGATTGCCAGTCAACAGAAACCCGCCAAACCGCAGGCGCTTGATCCGCCGTAAAAGGGCCGAAAGCCATGTTGACCGCAACAGTTATTTGAAGCGGGTGCGCGCCGATTCGATGGCCTGGAGGATGGCATCCCAAGCCATTTCCGCGCCGGCCTTGAGGTCTTCCCAAGCACTTTCGCCGGCCTGCTGAAGTTCCTTCAGATGGACTTTCGCTTCGTCGCGACGCGCGCGCAAGTCGTCCATGTGCCGCGTAAACTCGGCGTGACCCTTTTCCCCGATCTCATCCTTTTTGGCGGCGAGTTTGTCGATTTCGTGGTTCAACTGGTCAAGCCGAGAATGCATTTTCTTGACGTATTCGTCTTTGGTGGACATTTGCCTCTCCTAACTGGTGTCAAAAGTGCCGGATGGGTACCACTACCCGATCGATATGAATCATTTTAAGGCAAAACGTGACGAGCATAGCGGTTTCGACACCTTGTCACATCAAGTGGATTCGTTATCAGGTGGCTCCGGAATCATCGTTTGATTCGGGATCGGAGATGATGCCCGCCGCCCTGGCGTGATATTGCCCGACCGCGACCAGCGCAGCGGAAATCAAAACGACAAGAACAACCGTCCCGCTGACGAAGCTGGGCAATGTCATCGCATTGCTGGCACCGAGAAACAGCACCACGGTGATCAATCCGCGCGGGGCGATCCAGGTCAGCGAACTGGTCAGGCTGTGGTTGAACGACTTGAGCATCGCATATCGTCCGGCATAGATGACGGTCAACATGAACGCAGCTGACAGCCAGGCAGAAAGCGAGGCCAGATCGGATAAGTCAGTCCAGTAACCGAGAAGGATGAAGAAGAAGCCGCGTACCGCGAAGGTCAGCTCCATGACCAGCAATTTGAATTGCGTCAGTGTCGTTTCGTAACTGCTGTCCATCCAGCCGCGCAGCGGCCCGAGACGCTTGATGATCCCGGGATTGTTGAGTGCCAGACCGAACATCAGCACCATGATCAGCGGTGACAAATGCAGGATTTCACCGATCGCATAAAGTGCGAAGAGGCCGGCGAGTAGCGGGATGAAGCGGATGTGTCCGTCGATGCGCATCAGCACCAGGGCGAGGCCGACCGAGCAGACGGTTGCAAGGAGCAGTGAAAGCGCGCCGCCACCGAGCAGGCCCCTGACGACGCCGCCCAGCGAACCGTCGGAGTTGAGTAGCGCAAAGAAAACGAGGACGCCGATGATGTCCGATACCGAGCTTTCGTAGATCACGAATTCGCGGCCATGTGCCGGCAGGAAATGGCTGCTTTGGATCGCCACGGCACTGCTGATGACGGCAAATGGAATGGAGAGAATCAGCGCCTGGAAGTAAGAAAGATTCAGTACCTGGGATGCCACCATCGCGAACAGTGCGGTGCACAGCACGAAGCCGGCCGCGGCCATCGCGATTGCGCCGTAAACCAGCTTGAACTGTTCCCGGCGCAACTTGATGTCGAGCGCACCTTCGAGAACGATCAGGACCAGGCCGATGGTGCCGATGATCGGCACCGTCACATCGAGACCGTCGAGGGTAAGCCCCATGGCGGCGAACAGCGGCCGGGCGACAAGGCCGACGACGACCATGACGATCACGGCCGGCAAACCGGTGACGCGGCCGACGCGCTCGATGGCGAAAGCCAGGAGCAGGACGACTGAAGCAATTAGAATGGCATGATAGGTCATCTGGAAATCAGGTACGAAAGCTGGGCCATACGGGTCTCTCGGTGGCGGTTGGGCCAAAATCGCCGTTGGGGAATCCGGCGGGTTATCGAAGGACGGGATACGCGATGACTGACGAATCGGGTCTGCTTGACCCCGCTGTGACTCGTTGCCGCCCAGGATGCGGGGCGTGCTGCATTGCGCCTTCGATCACTTCGCTGAGCAAACCGGCGGGCGTGGCGTGCGCTTATCTTGACGAAGATCGGCACTGTACCATTTTTGTGCTTCCACAGCGTCCAGCCTGTTGTTCCGGGTTGCAACCGTCGTTCGAGATGTGTGGCGCGTCGCGCGAGTATGCACTGAGCTGGCTGAGCGATCTTGAGGCGCGCACCCGGCCGGGATAGTAGAATGCGGCCTCGCATTCTAGGCTGCATACCATGGACCCGATTCTCCTGCTCAAGGCCCTCATCCTCGGCATCGTCGA
>CAZGPO010000070.1:0-6638 GCA_964527745.1 uncultured Dechloromonas sp. | reverse complement strand
GATCAAGGCCAACCTGTTCAACCCGATCGCGGTAGCGACGACCTTCATTCTCGGCGCCTTCGTCATTCTGTGGGCGGAAAAACGCGAACATCGCATTCGCGTCCAGAGTGTCGATGAAATGACGTCGGTCGATGCGCTGAAAATGGGCATCGCCCAAGCGTTTGCGCTGATCCCGGGCACCTCGCGTTCCGGCGCGACAATCATCGGCGGCCTGCTGTTCGGTTTGTCGCGCAAGGCGGCGACCGAATTTTCCTTTTTTCTTGCTATTCCGACCCTGGGTGCAGCGACGGTGTACCAGCTGTACAAGGAGCGCGCCCTGCTCAGCATCGACGATCTCGGAATGTGGGTGGTCGGCTTCGTTTCAGCCTTCATTTCCGCCTTTTTCTGCGTGCGCTGGCTGCTGCGCTTCATTTCGAGTCACGACTTCACGCCATTTGCCTGGTACCGCATATTTTTCGGCATCGTTGTGCTGTCGACCGCACACTTCGGCTGGGTCGAGTGGACCGCGCATTGAACACGCCGCAAATCATCTATCTGCATGGCTTCTGTTCGTCGCCGGCCTCAGCCAAATCAAGGTTGCTCGGCGACTACATGGCCGGACACGGGCTGGCCGACAGCTTCGTCTGTCCGCAACTGTCGACAGTGCCCGACGAGGTGATCGCCGACATCAGCGTCTTGATCGAAGCGGCCGACGGCCCGCTGACCCTGGTCGGTTCCTCGCTGGGCGGACATTACGCGACTTGCCTGGCGGAAAAATATGGACTGAATGCCGTGCTGACCAACCCGGCCGTGGTCAACGGTCTGGACCCGGCCGCCTTCGTCGGCGAGCACGCCAATTTCCACACCGGCGAGCGTTTCATGTTTACCGCGCAGCACGCGGAGCAACTGGCGGCCCAGGTTCGTCGTCCGACGCCCGGGCGCTACTGGCTACTATGTGAGACCGGCGACGAGGTGCTCGACTGGCGCCAGGCGGCCGAATTCTATGCCGGCTGTCGTCAGACAGTGCTGCCAGGGGGCGACCACAGCTTCACGCGGTTTGCCGAGTTTATGCCGCAAATCATTGAATTCTCGGGGTTATAATCCACCGATGAATGTATTGTTCGAAGAAGATGGCGGCTTCAAGGCCGGCAGCATCATGGCCGACAATGAAAGCTCGTTGCAGGTCGAAATGCCGACCGGCAAGCGCAGCAAGATCAAGGCTGCCACGGTATTGCTGCGTTTCGACAAGCCGGCGGCGGGTCATTTGCTGGAACAGGCGACGCCGCTCGCCGAAGAGATCGAGCCGGATTTCCTGTGGGAATGCGTCAATGACGGTGAGTTCTCGTTTCTCGATTTCGCACGCGATTACTACGGCCACGATCCGGCGCCGGTCGAAGCAACCGCGGTGCTGCTCGCCGTGCACGCTGCGCCCGTCTATTTTCACCGCAAAGGCAAAGGCCGCTTCCGCAAGGCACCACCCGAGATTCTCGCGGCGGCGCTGGCCAGCCAGGAAAAGAAGCGCCAGCAGGCGCTGGCCATGGAAGCCTGGGTCGCCGAACTCAAGGAATTTCGCTTGCCGCCGGAAATCGGCGCGCTGACCGATGCCCTGCTCTATGCGCCGGACCGCAACAAACCCGAAACCAAGGCCTTCGAGACGGCCTGTGGCGAAACGGGTCTGACCGCGGCGCAACTGCTGTTCAAATGCGCTGCCATCAAGTCGGCCTATCATCTGCATTACCGGCGCTTTCTGCACGAGCAGTTTCCCAAGGGCATTGGCTTTCCACCGCTCGAAGCGCCGCCGCTGCCGGACGATCTGCCGCGCGCCGATGTGCGCGCCTTTTCGATCGACGACGCCAACACCACCGAAATCGACGATGCACTGTCGGTCGTCAAGCTGCCCGGCATCGGCTCGCGGATCGGCATCCACATCGCGGCGCCCGGCCTTGCCATCGAACACGGCTCGCCGCTCGACGGCGTCGCCCGCGCCCGACTGTCGACGGTTTACATGCCGGGCAACAAGATCACCATGCTGCCCGATGCCGTGGTGCAGAACTACACGCTGGCCGGCGGCGTCGATTGCCCTGCAGTGTCGCTCTATCTCACGGTCAACGACGTTTTTGAGCTGATTTCGCACGAGTCGCGGCTGGAGATGGTGCATATCGCCACCAACCTGCGCCATCATGAGGTCGAGCCCTGGTTCAACGCCGAGACGATCAACGGGCCACTACCCGAGAGGCCGTTCAAGGACGAACTGGTACACCTCTGGCATTTTGCCAACGCCTGCGAAGGCCGACGCGGCAAGCCGTCGGCGACGCAGGGCATCAATGACTACAACTTCGAGATCATTGGCGACCTGGCCGATCCCGATGCCTGCACGGTCGAGATCAGCGAACGCAAGCGCGGTAGCCCGCTCGACAAGCTGGTTTCCGAATTGATGATCGTCGCCAACTCGATTTGGGGTGGCCTGCTCGCCGATAAGAACATCGCCTGCCTGTATCGCGCCCAGACGCAGGGCAAGGCGCGCATGACCACTTCGCCGCTGCCGCACGAAGGTCTTGGTGTACCGCAATACGCGTGGATGACCTCGCCGCTGCGCCGCTATTGCGATTTGGTCAATCAATGGCAGTTGGTTGCCTGCCTGAAGGGTGAAACGCCGCCCTTTGCCCAGAAGTCGGCCGAACTGTTCGGCGCGATGCGCGATTTCGAGACGACTTATGGTGCCTATGCCGATTTCCAGCGCCTGATGGAGCGTTACTGGTGCCTGCGCTGGTTGCAACAGCACGGTATCAGCGAAATTGACGCGACGGTGCGCCGCGAGCAACTGGTCAAGCTCGACCATTTGCCGCTGCTGCTGCGCGTACCGTCACTGCCGGCCGATATCGGACAGGGGCGGCGGGTTCGCCTGGCGGTCGAAGCGATCGACCTGCTTGGCCCGGAAGTCAGTTGCCGCTATCTTTCCGTCATGGATGAAGTTTTACCTGAACCGGTCGAGGAGGAGGAAGTGCAGTGAGTGTTGCGCCTCTGCCTCGGCCATCCGCTATGCCCGACGATCGCCGCTTGTGGCTGGCGATCGGCATTTCACTGGCCGTGCACGGTTTGCTGATGACGCTGCACTTCAGTTTTCCCGATGCTTCGAAGGCGATGCGTGACAAGGCGCTCGACATCATACTGGTCAATGCGCGGTCGGAAAGGAAGCCCAGCGAGGCGCAGGCATTGGCGCAGGCGAATCTCGAAGGTGGCGGCAATACCGACGAAAACCGCCGGATCAAGACGCCGCTGCCGCCAAAGCCGCAACAGGTAAAGGGTAGCGAAATCGAACGCATGCAGCGCAGGGTTCAGGAAATCCAGGTTGCTCAACAGAAGATGCTGACCGAGGCCAAGACGGCGCGGGCCGTCGCTGCCGCGCGCAATGCCGCCGAGCAGCCGACGCCGGTGACCAGCCTCAGCGGACTCGATCTCGCCGAATCGGCACGGGCGATGGCGCGCCTCGAAGGCGAGATCAACAAGAGTATCGACGACTACAACAAGCGGCCGCGCACCAAGTTCATCGGGGCGCGCACCAAGGAATACCGCTTTGCCCAGTATATCGAGAGCTGGCGCCAGAAGGTCGAGCGCATCGGTACGCTGAACTATCCCGAAGAAGCGCGCGGAAAATTGTACGGTTCGCTGGTGTTGACCGCATCGATCAACCATGACGGCAGTCTCAACCGCGTCGATATCAACCGTTCCTCCGGTTACAAGGTACTCGATGAGGCGGCCAAACGCATCGTCCGCATGGCCGCGCCCTACGCCGATTTTCCGCCCGACATCCGGCGCGATACCGACATTCTGGAAATCACCCGGACCTGGTATTTCACCCAGGGCGACCAGGTTTCGTCGAAATGACCGATCGCTATTGCGTGCTGGGCAATCCGGTGGCCCACTCGCGGTCGCCGGCCATTCATGCCCGTTTTGCCGCACAGTGTGGCCAGGACATTACCTACGAAGCCATGCTGGCCCCGCTCGACGGTTTTGCCGAAACTGTTCGCCGGTTCATCGCCGGGGGTGGCAAGGGGGCGAATGTCACCGTGCCGTTCAAGGAAGAAGCGTTTCGCCTGTGTACGCGGCGTAGCACCCGTGCCGAGCGCGCCGGGGCGGTCAATACGCTGGCTTTCGTTGGTGACGAAATTTTCGGCGACAACACCGATGGCGCCGGTCTGGTGCGCGATATCGAGATCAATCTTGGACTGGCGCTGCCCGGCAAGCGTATCCTGCTGCTCGGGGCCGGCGGTGCCGCGCGTGGTGTCATCGCGCCTCTGCTTGTCGGTCGGCCGGCTGGTTTGTTCATTGCCAACCGCAGCGCCGACAAGGCGGAAGCGCTGGCTCGCCAGTTTGCTGACAATGGTACGGTCGACGCCGGAAACTTCGCAAAAATTGCCGGCCTCCAGTTCGATATTGTCATCAACGCCACCTCGGCCAGCCTTGCTGGCGACAGCCTGCCCTTGCCCGACGGAATTTTTGCGCCGGGCAGTCTGGCCTACGACATGATGTACGGCAAGGGCGAAACACCGTTTCTCGCGCGGGCACGCGCGCAGGGCGCCGGACGCCTTGCCGATGGTCTGGGGATGCTGGTCGAACAGGCGGCCGAAGCCTTTCTGGTCTGGCGCGGCATGCGCCCGGAAACCACGCCGGTACTTGCCGAACTGCGCTTGCAACTGGCCTGACTTCATGAAACGTCCGGGCCGCTGGCTCAACTGGTTCCTGCTTGCGCTGCTTGGGATTTTCTTCGCCTGGCAGTTCTGGCTGCTGGGCTGGGTCCTGTTCTGGAAGTGGGTCGATCCCGGAACGACGCGCTTCATGGATATCCGTCTCAGCGAATTGCGCGAAAAGAATCCCGATGCACGGTTGCAGATGCAGTGGGTGTCCTACGAGCGTATTTCCCCCTACCTGAAACGCGCCATCATTGCTTCCGAGGATGCCAGGTTCGTCGATCATGAAGGCTTCGACTGGGAAGGTATCCAGAAGGCGATGGAGAAAAACCAGAAGCGCGGACGGACCGTCGCCGGCGGCTCGACGATCAGCCAGCAACTGGCGAAAAACCTGTTCCTGACCCCGAACCGTTCGTATTTTCGCAAGGCCGAGGAAGCGGCCATCACCTTGATGCTTGAAGCGCTGTGGGGCAAGCGGCGGATTTTCGAGGTCTATCTGAACGTGATCGAATGGGGTAACGGTGTCTTTGGCGCCGAAGCGGCGGCGCGCCATTATTTTGGCATCCCCGCCGCCCAGCTCGGTCCGGAACAGGCGGCGAAACTGGCCGGCATGGTGCCGAATCCGCGGCTTTACGATCGTAATCGCAATGCGCCGGGGCTGGCGAAGAAGACGGCGATCATTTTGTCGCGCATGTCGGCGGCGGAAATCCCCTGATTTTATAGAAACCCGGCAATTCGCCCGGTGCTAGAATGACATCCCGTTTGCGGCACCGCACCATGAGCGAAGAAACCCAGCTGGCCGACACCGAAGAACTGCAGGAACGCCTCGCCGAGGTGCAGATCCTGCTCGCCCGGCACAAGCTGGTCGAGGGGCTGGTGCATCGCCAGGAAGGGCCGCGTCACGAACTGGTCGAGGACCTCGTCCACAAGCAGAACCTGAGCGAACTGCGGGCCAAGCTCGATCCGATGCACCCGGCGGATATCGCCTATATTCTCGAGGCGCTGCCGCTCGATGAGCGTTTGATCGCCTGGGATCTGGTCAAGGCCGAGCGCGACGGCGATATCCTGCTCGAAGTTTCCGACGCGGTTCGCGAAACGCTGATCGACTCGATGGAGCGCACCGAGCTGGTGGCCGCGGCCGAGACGCTCGATACCGACGAACTGGCCGACCTGGCCCCCGACCTGCCGCGCGAGGTCATCGAGGATGTTTTCCACCGCCTGCCGACCGAAGAGCGCGAGCAACTGCGCGCTGCGATGTCCTATCCGGAAGAGTCGGTCGGCTCGATCATGGATTTCGACATCGTCACCGTGCGCGAGGACGTTTCGCTCGGAGTCGTCCTCCGTTATCTCCGCCGTTTCGATGAGCTTCCTGACCATACCGATCAGCTTTTCGTCATCGACGATGACGAGCGCCTGAAAGGCGTCCTGCCGCTCAACATCCTTCTGGTCAATGACGTCGATGTCAAGGTCGGTACGTTGATGCAGACCGACCATGTCGAACTGGAACCGGATGACTGGGCCGAGGACGCCGCCAAGGCCTTCGAGCGCTACGATCTGGTGTCGGCGCCGGTAGTGGCCAATGACCACCGGCTGCTTGGTCGCGTCACGGTCAATAACGTGGTCGACTTCATCCGCGAAGAGGCCGAGAGCGAACAACTGGCGCATGCCGGTCTGCGCGAGGAAGAAGATATTTTCGCATCGGTTTGGGATTCGGTGAAAAACCGCTGGGCCTGGCTGGCGGTCAATCTGGTCACTGCATTTGTCGCGTCGCGGGTGATCGGCGCCTTCGAGGGGTCGATCGAGAAACTGGTCGCGCTGGCCGCCTTGATGCCGATCGTCGCCGGTATTGGCGGCAATTCCGGCAATCAGACGATTACGATGATCGTTCGTGCCATTGCCATGGGTCAGGTGCAGCCAGATGCGATGCGCCGCCTGTTGCGCAAGGAACTCGGTGTGGCCACGATCAACGGC
>CAZGPO010000069.1:6026-10243 GCA_964527745.1 uncultured Dechloromonas sp. | reverse complement strand
TCCCCGGTCCAGTTCCGCCATCCTGGTTTTCTGGATATGGTGCGGAGCGCCATTGCCGACTCGGGAATCAATCCGGTGTTGCTTGAGCTCGAGATCACCGAATCAGTCGCTCTGTCGGGCTGGAAACTGGTTGCCGAGCATCTCCAGGCAATCAAGGCTCTGGGCGTATCGATCGCCATCGACGACTTCGGAACCGGATTTTCATCGCTCAGCTACCTGGCCCGCCTGCCGGCCGACTGCCTCAAGATCGATCGCAGCTTCGTCCATGCGCTGGACAACCGCCACTCGGGCACGCCGATCGCGGCGATGGTCATCCGCCTCGGTGAACAGCTTGGCATGCGGGTCCTCGCCGAGGGCGTCGAGGATGTACTGCAGTTGCAGACCCTGATCGAACTTGGCTGCAACGAGGCACAAGGCCTGGTCTATGCGCCGGCGATGGAGCAGCGGGATCTGCTGGTCTGGCTCAGGGAGCGGGAGCGCTGACCGGCAATGCCCAGGAGCGGCGCATTTCTCCTTTTGTTTGGCCTCCTGAGCGCGTGTAGTTCGCAAGAGCCGCTGCGCATCGGCTTCGTTGGCGGCCTGAGCGGATACGCCGCCGACCTTGGCGAGGCCGGTCGCAACGGCGCCCAGATTGCCATCGAAGAAGCGAACCGGGCTGGCGGCATCAAGGGCCGCCCGGTCGAACTGATTGTCCGTGACGATGCCCAGCAGCCGGAAATGGCGATCGCCGCGGTGAACGAACTGGTTGCGCAGGATGTTGAAGCGATCATCGGGCCGATGACCAGCGCGATGGCCGAGGTGGTCCTGCCGCTGGCCGAGCGGGCGGGTGTCGTGCTGGTCAGCCCGACGGTAACGGCGCGCAATTTTTTTGGTCTCGACGACCATTTTTTCCTGATCATGTCGAGTACCGCCGAGGAGGCGACAAGGAGCGCCGAGTATCATTTCACGCAGAGCGGTGTACGCCGGGTCGTCGCCATTTATGACAACAGAAACCGCGCCTATACCGAGAGCTGGCTTCGCGATTTCAT
Source organism: uncultured Dechloromonas sp. (assembly GCA_964527745.1). Classification (GTDB taxonomy): domain Bacteria; phylum Pseudomonadota; class Gammaproteobacteria; order Burkholderiales; family Rhodocyclaceae; genus Azonexus. Next base: position 9,215 of record CAZGPO010000069.1, on the reverse strand, counting down.
GGTCGAATTTCAGGAGCGCGGTGGCGAGGTCATGCCGATCGCCTTCGGATCGGCGCCGGCCATCGACAGCGGAGCGATTGTCCGCGAGGCCCTGGGCAAGCGCCCGGATGCCATCCTGCTGATCACCAACGCCTTCGATGCCGCGCGATTCGCGCAAAAAGTCCGCGACAGCAATTCCGACGTTCTAATGTTTGCCCCGCAATGGGCGAGTACCGAGCGCCTGATCGAGTTTGGCGGCAAGGCAGTCGACGGCATGGTTCTGCACAATCATTTCGACCACGGTAGCCAGGCGCCGGGGTTCTTGCGGTTGCGCCAGATCTACGTCGAGCGCTTCCAGCGCGAACCGGATTTTGCCGTCGTCGCCGCTTACGATGCCACGACGGCCGTTCTTGAGGCGCTGGCGCGTCGGCAGGCGGAGCAATCGCTGGCCGAAGCGCTGCTGACAAGGGGGCCGTTCATCGGCGCCGGAGACGGCCTCAGCTTCGACCGCAACGGCGACAGCCGCCGTCCTTCTCATATCACCGTGGTTCGCGATGGCCAGTTTGTCACTCTCCGCTGAGAGGCAATTTTGAGCTACCCGGGGCAGTCGACCGCAGCGTCCGGGAAAACCCTCTGGACGGAACGCGAATGGCGGCTGCGCACCTCGCTGATCCTGCTGCTTGTCGTCGCGACGATGGCGATTTTCGGCTTCATCGCATTCGGCGTGCTGGCTTACCGGATACCGAACGTGCTGGACGAAGAACGTCAGATGGTGCGCGAACGCGCCGTTGGCCTGGCGCACTATTTCGAGAAAATGGTCGATGGTATCGAAGCGCGGCTTGGGGTGCTTGCGGCGTTAAAAGTGGACCTGCCGCCGGCGCAGGTACAGGGATTGCTCGATGCCGTTGTCGCCGAAGGCGGATTCGCGGCGATCTATGTTCTGAATGGCCAGGGGCGGGTCATCCATGCAGCCTTGGCCGAAGGCTCGCAGAATGCGCGGGATGATCTGCAGGCCGCCGATTTTTCGCGCAATTCCCTGTTTGTTTCAGCGCGTCACTTGGGCCGGCGGATCTGGAGCGACCGTTTCCAGTCGGCGCTTAACGGCGAGGCGGCGGTCGGCGTCGCCATGCCGGTCGGGGACTATGTCGTGCTGGGACAGCTGGCGCCGGATTTCGCCCGTGAGGCGCTACGTAACAACACGGAAGGCATTCGCTATCCGGTACTGGTGGTTGATGGCAATGGCGAGTGCGTGGCGAGCAGGAACCTCGACGAAAGCGACCGTCTGCGCAATTGGGCAGCCGAATTGCAGGCAGAGCCCGTGCCGTCCGGGGGCGCGGTACGCGCAATGCGCTTCGCCGGCGCGTCATACGATGTCGGGATCGCCGGCTCAGAAAAGCTCGAGTGGACCTTCATGGTCGCCAATCCGGCTGGACATGCCAATCCGCGCGCCCGGGTAACGATCCTGATTGTTTTCGCAGGGTTTGTCGCGTCTTTGCTGCTGTCCCTGATCCTGGCGCCGCTGTGGGCTTCGCGCATGAATGCGCCACTGCGCGATCTGATGGCCCAGACGCGCGCGCTGAGCAGCGGCAAGTTCGAGCGCAAGGTGAAACGCGGCCCGATCCAGGAATTCAACCAGCTGGCGTCCGACATGGAGGCGATGGCCAAGGCGACCAGGCAGCGCCAGAACGAACTCGAACAGAGCGAGGAGCGCCTGCTGCAAACGCTGCAAACCTTGCAGCGCCTGAATCTGGATCTTGAAAGCCGGGTCGAGCGGCGCACAGCAGATCTGGCGCAGGCCAACAGCGAACTGCTGGCGGCTCTGGAAAACCTCAAGCTGGCGCAGGGCGAGCTGGTGCGCAACGAAAAGCTGGCGGCCCTCGGCAACCTGGTCGGCGGCATCGCCCACGAGTTGAATACGCCGATCGGCAATGGCGTGATGGCGGTGTCCACGCTGCACGATCAGGTTGGCGATTTTCGGCGCGAGTTGGCGCATGGCTTGCGCCGATCCACACTGGAGAGCTTCATCGACCGGGTCGAGTTGGGCAGCGAAATCGCCGTCCGCAATTTGCAGCGCGCCAACGAACTGATTACCAGCTTCAAGCAGGTCGCGGTCGATCAGACCAGTACGCAGCGCCGCCCGTTCATCCTGTCCGAGGTGGTCGACGAAATTCTTGTGACCCTGCAGCCAACGCTCAAGCGGACGCCTTACCGGGTGCGCAGCGAGATCTCCGCCGGGCTGGCGATGGACAGCTATCCGGGGCCGCTCGGGCAGGTGCTGACCAACCTGCTGACCAACGCGCTGGTCCACGGTTTCGAGGGGCGGGACCAGGGGCAGATCGAAATCATCGGTCAGCCCGCGGGCGACGAGCAGATCGCGTTGAGCGTCTGCGATAACGGTGTCGGCATCGCGCCGGACATGATCGAGCGCGTTTTCGACCCCTTCGTGACCAGCCGGTTCGGGCGCGGCGGTACCGGTCTCGGACTGCATATTGTCTGGAACACTGTCACCGTCGTGCTGGGCGGCACGATTTCCGTAGAGAGTGTGCCCGACGAAGGGACGTGTTTCCGTATAATTCTTCCCGTTGTCGCCCCGAGTCAGCCTGCCGCCGACTGATCCATCGCCTGCTCCATGCCGCACAGAAAACTGAAAGTCTCCGCCCAGGGATTCCTGGAATCCTACGAGGCGCTGCTCAAGGCGCGCGGCTACGTGGCCGATGCCGACCAGTTGGCCGCCGCCGGCGCACTGCAGACGCTGTATTCGCGCTTGCTGACGTTCAAGGTGAAGCGCGGCAGCACGCTGAATCGGCTGCTGGCCCCGCCGGTGCCGCCGCGGGGCGTATATTTCTGGGGCGGTGTCGGGCGCGGCAAAAGCTTTCTGATGGATTGTTTCTACGATGCGGTGCCTTACCGGCGCAAGAAACGCATTCATTTTCATGCCTTCATGCAGCGCATCCATCGCGATCTGCAGCGCTTCAGTGGCGAGGCCGACCCGCTGCAGCAGGTGGCCATCCAGATTGCGCGAGAGACCAGGCTCCTCTGCTTCGACGAATTTCACGTCTCTGACATCGCCGATGCGATGATTCTCGGCCGCCTGCTCGGTGCGCTGTTCGAGAAGGGCGTGGTGCTCGTCATGACCTCCAATTACCCGCCGGAAAGCACACCTGACAAGTGGGTGGTGATCCCTAAATCTTCGATTGTGAAAAGCGGTGT
>CAZGPO010000069.1:0-6016 GCA_964527745.1 uncultured Dechloromonas sp. | reverse complement strand
GACGGTCTGCAGCGGGAAAATTTCCTGCCGGCAATCGAAATGCTCATGAAGAACCTTGACGTTTTCAAGCTCGATGCCGGCACTGACTACCGTCTGCGGACCATGGAGCAGGTCGAGATTTATCACCATCCGGTCGATGCCGCCGCCGAGCTGAAGATGGTCGACGATTTTCGCAAGCTGGCAGGCGTCGAGGGCGAGCAGGGCAGCCACATCGAGATCATGGGCCGTCAGATCGATGCCGTGCGCCGGGCGCCGGGTGTCATCTGGTTCGATTTCCGGGCCTTGTGCTGCGGTCCGCGGTCGCAGAACGATTATCTGGAGATCGCCCGCAGCTATCACACTGTTCTGTTGTCGAATTTGCCGAAAATGACGCCGCACCAGGCTTCGGAAGCGCGCCGCTTTACCTGGCTGGTCGATATTTTCTATGACCGCAAGGTGAAACTTGTCATCACTGCCGATTGTCCACCGGATGAACTGTACACGACGGGTACCATGTCCAGCGAATTCCTGCGCACCGTCAGTCGCCTGACCGAGATGCAATCCCGGGAATACCTCGCCTTGCCGCACCAATCCGGATAACCATCATGACCGACAAGCAACTGCCGCCAGACCTTGCGATCGACCTGCGCCAGCTGGTGATGACGATTGCCAACACGATCGATCTGGTCGGCGTCGACGATTTGCTGCATGGCCGCCGGGTCGGCATGCTGGCGCGCGAGATGGCTTGCCAGCTCGGGTGGGACGAAAAAACGCAACTGTTGTTATACGACGCCGGCCTGCTGCACGATTGCGGTGTCTCGTCGACCCGCGTCCATCGGCGTCTGGTCGCCGAACTCGAATGGTCGGGCGCCCAGGAGCATTGTCTGCGCGGCGAGGAACTGCTGCGCGATTTCGCCCCGCTGGCGCACCTGACGACGATCATCCGCTATCACCACAGCCGCTGGGCATGGCTCGAACAGCAGGCGCTCGACCCTGACCTTGCCCGTTACGCCAACCTGATCTTTCTCGCCGATCGCATCGATGTTCTCGCCGCGCCCTATCATGCCGACCAGAGCACGCTCTCCCATGCCGAAGAAATCCGGACGCGTCTGGCGGCCCACAGCGGCAAGCTGTTCGCGCCGGAGCTGGTCGACGCCTTTCTCGCCTGCTCGGCTGGCGAGGCGTTCTGGCTGGCCCTGCAACCCGATTCGGTGCACCAGTACCAGACCGAAATGGAGGCCCACGGCGATCCGCGGATCATCGGCTGGGCCGATTTCAAGCGTTGCGCCGACATCTTCGCCCGCATCATCGACGCCAAGTCACCGTATACCGAGCAGCATTCGCGGGGTGTCGCCATGCTGTCGCGCTACCTCGCCGGCAAGATGGGGCTGGACAATGCGACCTGCGAAAAGATCGAGGTCGCCGGCCTGCTGCACGACATCGGCAAGCTGCAGATTCCAGACGAAATCGTCGAGGGCCATAATCCGCTGACCGCACAGGAATTCAACGTCATGAAAAGCCACAGCTTCGGCACCCGTCAGGTGCTCAAGCGCCTGCCGGCGATCGACGATCTGGCGCGCTGGGCCTATTATCATCACGAAACGCCGGACGGGCAGGGCTATCCGTTCCATGTCGGGGGCGCCGCCCTGCCGCTCGAAGCGCGCATCATCAACGTTGCCGACACCTTTCAGGCGCTGGCGCAGGAGCGGCCTTACCGCAAGCCGATGGCGCCCGACCAGATCATGGACATCCTGCGCGAGCGCGTCGCCAGGGGGCGGGCCGATCCCGACGTGGTTGCCGCCATCGCCGGCGATCTCGCCAACTGCCATCGCGTCGCCCTGTGCTTTCAGGGATGAGCGTTATTCTGAGGCGCTTCTTGTCGTGCCTGGCGCTGCTGTTGGCGTGCTCGGCGGTCGCCCAGCAGCAACTCGAAATCATTCCCTTGCGCAGCCAGACGGTCGACCGGGTATTGCCGACGCTGTTGCCGCTGGTCGAGCCGGGCGGCACGCTGATCGGCGCCAACGACCAGCTTTTCCTGCGCGCCAGCGCGCAAAACCGTGCCGAAATCAAGCGCGTGCTGGAAGCGATCGACCGCCCGTCGCGGCGCCTGATCATCCGCGTCAGCCACGAACGCGCGAGTGAAGCGAGCAGTCGCGGCGCCGAGATCGGCGGCCGGCTGGTGATTGGCGACGGCGGGCGCAGCAATGTGAACGCCCGGGTCTGGGACAGACAGGGGACGCGCAGCGAGAATGCCGGGCAACTGGTGCAGACCGTCGAGGGCGGCCAGGCATTCATCCAGGTCGGGCGCACGCTGCCGATTCCCATGCGCCAGGCGACGATCGGTCCCGGCGGCGCGATGATCAGCGAGACGGTGGTCTTCCATGACATTGGCAGCGGTTTCTTCGCCACGCCGCGTGTGAACGGCGAGCGGGTGACCATCGACATCACTCAGCGCGCCGACAGCATCGGTGGTTCGGGGCGCGGCGCGATCAGCACGCAGCAGCTGTCGACCACGGTTTCAGGTAATCTCGGCGAGTGGATCGAACTGGGCGGCAGCAGCCGTCAGGTCACCGGCAACCAGGGCGGCAGCCTGGGAATTTCAGCCAGCGGCGGGCAGGATGCGCGCTCGATCTGGCTCAAAGTTGAGGAGTTGCAATGAGTTTGAAACGTCATATCGGCCAGCAGGTGGCGTTCGCCACAGCGGTTTTCTGCGCCCTGCTGGCGCTGCCGGCTTTTGGCGTATTCCTGTGGTTGTTGCAGACGCGCGGACTGGCCGATACATGGACGCCGAGCGCGCTGGCTACCGTCGCCTTCCTCGGGGCCTGCGCCGTCGTCCTCTACGTGATCAGCCGCCCGCAACCGCCGTTGCCGGAAGAGACTGTTACGGTCGACCGCTGAAAAGGGGCAAATTTCGATCTCGTCGCCAAGCGGAGCATGATGCGCTAATCTGCGCTTCCGCGCCGGCGGCGCACACAACCAAAGGCCACGACCGATGACCAAGGCAGCATTCAGGACTATTACGCCCGAGCTTGAAATGCTCGCGGCAGAACCCTATTACCAACCGGTCGCCGACGAGGTGGCGCTGTTCGAGGCGTCCGCCGCGCGGCGTCTGCCGGTTCTGCTCAAAGGGCCGACCGGCTGCGGCAAGACGCGCTTTGTCGAATACATGGCGTGGAAACTCAAGCGTCCGCTGGTCACCGTCGCCTGCCATGACGACCTGACAACCGCCGATCTGGTCGGCCGTTACCTGATCGTCGGCGACGAGACGGTGTGGCTCGACGGGCCGCTGACCGCCGCCGTGCGCGCGGGTGCGATCTGCTATCTCGACGAGGTCGTCGAAGCGCGCAAGGACACCACCGTCGTCATTCACCCGCTCGCCGACACGCGCCGGGCCTTGGCGGTGGACAAGCGGGGCGAGCTGATTCCGGCGCCGCCCGAATTCATGCTGGTGATTTCCTACAACCCCGGCTACCAGAGCGTGCTCAAGGAAATCAAGCCGAGCACGCGCCAGCGCTTCGTCGCGCTGGAATTCGATTATCCGGGTGCCGAGGTCGAAGCGCAGATCGTCGCCACCGAGGGCGGCATCGACCTCGGCAGCGCCCGCAAGCTCGTCAAGCTCGGCGAACTGACGCGCAATCTGAAGGGTGCAGGGCTCGACGAGGGTGCCAGCACGCGCCTGCTGGTTCATGCCGCCCAACTGATCGGCACCGGCGTCAGCGCGCCGGTCGCCAGCACTGCTGCCGTGGCGCGCGCGCTGACCGACGATCCGGACATGACGCAGACCCTCGACGACATGGTACGGGCCGTTTTCTAGTGAGCGATACGCAGCTCGGCGAAGACGAACTCGAGGAAAAACTCGAGGCGCTGCTGTGCATCTCGGCGACGCGTGCGACCAAGCGCCTGGCCTGCCTGATCTCCCCGCTGGCGCGCCACCAGCAGGAGCGGGTCCTGCACTGGGCGGATGTCGCGACGCGCAATTACGGCGAACTCGGCGACCTGATCGTCTCGCTGGCGCCGAAAGTGTTCGAACGTCTCGACGACAGCGGTTTCGACGCCTGGGCGCTGTCCGGACTCGATGCCTACGACAATGACGGCCTGCGCGCGGCGATCGTTCGCATGCGCGATCTCGACGGTTTCATCGCGGTGCGCGAAGGGCGTCTTTTCGCCCGCTTCGCCGACGTCGAGCTACGGCTCGCCCGGTTTGTCCAGGGGCTTTCCGGGCGGCCGCTGGCGTTGAAGATCGACGCCTATGCGTGGACCGATACCGAAACGATTTTTCTGCCCGAGCGTGTCGCGCATTTCGACAGCGCCGAAGACAACCGCCGGCTGTTCAAGAGCCTGGCCGTGCAACTGTGGGCGCAGACCCGCTACGGCACTTTCAACCTCGATCTTGAGACCGTGCTTGCGCGCTGGCCGGACCGCGAAACGGCGCTGAACTGGCTGGCCCATCTCGAAGCGGTGCGCCTCGAAGCCTGCATCGCCCGCGACCTGCCGGGACTTGGTGCGAGCATCGCCGAATTGCGCGGTGCCTGGCCGGCGCAGGTGACGATGGCGATGGACGACCTGCAGGACCCGCGGGCCGACATCCGGGTGACGCTCGCCTGGCTGGCCCGCTGCATGGAAGGCGGCGCAGCGCCTCCGCCAACCACTTTCGTCGCCCGGCTCGATCCGGGGATGGCGGCGCGCGTACGCGATGCGCGCATCGCCCGCGACAGCGAAACTCTGCGCAAGGCGATCGGCGCCCTGAAAGGCGAAGCCGGAAAGCGTTCCGCAGCGCCCAAGGAGGTCATCGCCAAACTCAATGACGAGACCAACGAGATCGAGGTGCGCGTCGACGGCGAGGCGGTCAAGCTGCCCGACGAGGCGCGCGCGGCGGCGCATTCGCTGCAGCAGGATCTCGGCCAGGTGCCGCCCGAGGCATTGACGCCGGCCGGCGACGCCCCCTGGCAGCCGGCCGAAGCCAAGAAGCAACTTGCCGATCCGGAGCAGACCGATCATCGTCATGCCGATTTTCGCTACGACGAATGGGACCATCAGCGCAACGCCTACCGGCGCAACTGGTGCCATGTCTATGTCACCGACGTCAAGCCGGGCGACGGGCAATTCGTGCAGCAAACCCGCCAGCGCTACGCGCCGTTCATCCATCAGATCAAGCGGCGTTTTGAGGCGGTGCGCGGCGAGGACCGCATTCTCGGCCGTCAGCCCGACGGCGAAGAGATCGACCTCGATGCGCTGGTCGAAGTGGTGAACGACCGCCGCAGCGGGGCAGAACCGTCGCCCCGCCTGTTCTGTCGCCGCGTGCGCAATGACCGCAGCCTGGCGGCGATGTTCATGGTCGACATGAGCGGCTCGACCAAGGGCTGGGTCAACGATGCCGAGCGCGAGGCGCTGGTGATGCTCTGCGAGGCGCTTGAAAAGCTCGGCGACCGCTATGCGATCTACGGCTTCTCGGGCTGGACGCGGACGCGCTGCGATATCTACCGTATCAAGGGCTTTGCCGATGCCTACGATGACACCGTGCGCGCGCGCATCGGCGCCATCGAGGCCAAGGATTACACGCGGATGGGCGTGGCGATCCGCCACTTGACGTACCTGCTGGCGCAGCAGCCGGCGCGCCATGGCCTGGTGGTGACCGTTTCCGACGGCCGCCCGGACGATTTCGGCGGAGAATACCGCAGCAGCTATGGCATCGAGGATACCCGGCGGGCGCTGCAGGAAGCGCGCGAGCAGGGCATCCGCAGCTACTGCGTGACGATCGACCGCAAGGGCGCCGATTACCTGCGGCACATGATGGGGCCGGCGAGCTACACGGTGCTCGATGACGTCAGGAAACTGCCGCTCAAGGTAGCCGACATCTACCGCAAGCTGACGGCCTGAGCCGCCAGACGTGAAAAACCCGGCACGCAGCCGGGTCGGTTGGTCGGCGGATGCCGGGATCAGGCGGCGTTCAGCGCCTGATCGAGATCGGCGATTAGGTCGTCAACGTGCTCGATGCCGACCGACAGCCGGATCATGTCTTCCGACACGCCGGCCTTGG
>CAZGPO010000068.1:0-10331 GCA_964527745.1 uncultured Dechloromonas sp. | reverse complement strand
CTGAATCTGCTCGGCGTGCAGATCCATGGTCAGCACGCGGTCGACGCCGGAGGCGGCAAGCATGTTGGCGACCAGCTTGGCGGCGATCGGCACGCGCGAAGAGCGCGAGCGGCGGTCCTGGCGAGCGTAGCCGAAATAGGGGATGGCGGCGGTGATGCGGCCGGCCGAGGCACGCTTGAGCGCGTCGACCATGACCAGCAGTTCCATCAGGTTATCGTTGCAGGGGTCGCAGGTGGATTGCAGGACGAAGATGTCGCGACCGCGCACATGCTCCTGCAGTTCGACGCTGACCTCGCCATCCGAGAAACGCCCGACATTGGCGCGTCCGAGATCGACGCTCAGTTCTTCGGCAACGTCTGCGGCCAGTTTCGGGTTGGCGTTGCCGGTGAAGACCATCAAGCTGTTATAGGCCATTTTCACGTACCTTCGGGAGCTCCATGCTGGTTTGCCCGCTACAATGAAATTCGGGCAGGCTTGTGACCTGCCCGAAGAATACTGGCTGGGGAAGAAGGATTCGAACCTTCGAATGCCGGAATCAAAATCCGGTGCCTTGACCAACTTGGCGACTCCCCAGCGGGTCGTCTGCACGGGTTCGCGTGCGAACGAGGCGCGGATATTACAGGAGTTGCCGCCTAAAATCCAGTGCTTTGTCAGAGAAAAGCCAATGGATGCTCGCTAAGGCCATCGGCGAGCCAGCCATTCATTCCCGGCGGCAGTCGCCGCAATACCGCTTCGGCCGCCGCACGCTCGGCAAAGCTCGCGAAGACGCAGCTTCCCGACCCGGTCATCATCGCCCGCGGTGCGGATTGCCGCAGCCAGGCGAGGTGTTCGGCGACTGCCGGAAAATGTGCGCAGGCGACTGCCTCAAGGTCGTTTCGGCCTTCACCATCGCGCCAGTCGGCAGGGCGTTGCGGCACGCTGTCCCGTTTCAGTTCCGGCGCACCGAAAATCAGCGCGGTCGGCACATTGACTGCGGGATGCAGCACCAGATAGGTCGCCGGCGGCAGGTCGACATCGGTGAAAGACTCACCGATACCCTCGGCAAAGGTGTTGCGGCCGTGGATGAAGACCGGCACGTCGGCGCCCAGTTGCAGCCCCAGTGTTTCCAGTTCGTGGCGCGTCAGACCGGTCTGCCAGAGATGGTTGAGAGCGATCATGACGGTGGCGGCATCCGAACTGCCGCCACCGAGGCCACCACCCATCGGGAGATGTTTGTCAAGGCGGATTGTCGCGCCGCGTTGGCAGGCAGTCGTTTTTTGCAGCAAACGGGCGGCGCGCACGGTCAGGTCATCGTCGGGCGCTACGCCTGATGTCGGCGTTCCCAGTACGATTTCACCGTCGCTGCGGGGCGCGAAATACAGTTGATCGGCACGGTCGATGAAGCGGAAAACCGTCTGTAGGAGGTGGTAGCCGTCACTGCGCCGGCCGACGATGTGCAGGAACAGGTTGAGCTTGGCCGGCGCCGGCCAGGTGCTGTCCCAGGTCCAGTCACTCATGGCGCGACGCTCCATTCCTCGATGCGCAGCAACAGTTCGATTTCCTCGCCGCGGCTGACGGTGACCCGTTCGGGCAGGGCGCCGGGCGCGCTGTCCGCGTAGGCGTAGTCGATCTGCCAGCCGGCTTCGTTGAGGCGAACCGGGCGACCGTTAACGTCGTTTTCGATGCGTGCCGGATCGCCGCGCCCGAGTAGCCAGTCGGGCAGCTGGCGGATTGGCAGACGCTGTCCGGTGATCTCTTCGATCAGCAGATCGGGATCGGTCGATGCAAATTCCCGGCCGTCGCTGGTCTGCAATCGTGACAGCGTCGGGCCGGCGTCGATCTCGGCAAGACCGACGCCGAGCGGATTGGCTATCAGGATGCGATCGTTGCCGTTTTTATGCGTCCAGGACAGTCGACCGCCCGAGCTTTCAGGTTTTCTGTCGGGCAGGCTGGCGCGCAACGCGAAGCGGGCTTCGAGGGCAAAGTCGCCAACCTGGTCACGCACCGGCAGCGCAGCGGAGGGTGGAGCGGGGGGCATGGCGGTGCAGGCGGCCAGCAGGGCACAGGCCAGCAGCGGAACGAGGCGCCATCTCAAGGCTGGAATTTTTTCAGCGCGGCAGCCAGCACGGCGTTGTCTGGCGATTTTTTTGCCGCCTCCTGCAGCAGGCGCGCCGCCTCATCCTTGCGGCCCATTGCCCACAACACTTCGCCGAGGTGGGCGGCAATTTCCGGGTCAGCCTTGATACCGTAGGCGGTCTGGAGCGTTTTGAGGGCTTCCGGGAGCTTGCCCTGGCGGAACAGGACCCAGCCCATGCTGTCCATGATGAAAGGGTCTTTCGGGGACAGGGCAAGGGCGTGGGCAATGAGTTTGTGGGCTTCGTCCAGGCGGATATTACGTTCGGCCAGCGAATAACCGAGCGCGTTGTTCGCGTGTGCATGATCGGGTTTCAGCTCGATCAGGCGGCCGAGGTGTTTCTCCAGAACTTCAGGTTTGCCCAGGCGTTCGGCAGTCAGGGCGGCTTCGTAGAGCAACTCCGGGTTGTCCGGTTGCTTGGCCAGCGCCGCTTCGAGCAGTTCGTAAGCTTCGCTGTCGCGTCCGGCTTCGCGCAACAATTGTGCTTCGGCCAAGGTCAGCAGGGTTCTTTCGCTATCCGTGCTGCCCTTCGCGGTACGTAACTGGTCGCGTGCCTCATCGGTTTTTCCTTGTTGCATCAGGATTTGCGCCGCCCGGCTGCGGGCCGGTACGTACTGTTCGCCGCCAGTCACCCAACGGAAGTGATCGAGTGCCAGTTCATGGTTTTTTTGATCCTCTGCAATCTGACCAAGAAAAAAATGGACGGTACTCTTGTCGCGAAAGTTCGATTTCAGCAATTTTTCGAACTGAACGCGGGCGCTCGCCGGGTCGCCCTGCTGCAGCGCCAGCATGGCGACCGGATAGACGATCTCGGGATCGTCCGGGGAGGCCTTGAGCAGGATCTCGAACTCGTCGCGCGCCGCATCATATTTGCGCTCGCTGATCAGCAGGCGAGCCAGCGTCAGGCGGGCCTCGCGAGCTTCCGGCTTGTTTGCCAGAAACTCGTTGAGGCTTGCGATCGCATTGGCCGGCGACGTGCGCGCCAGCAACTGAGCGTAGGCGAGTTCCGCTGTTTCCCAGTCGGGGCGTAGCTGGAGCGCTTTCTGGAATTCGCCTTGGGCGCGCATCAGGTCATTGGCGTTGGCGGCGGCAAGGCCCATCGCGAAGTGCGCTTCCGGCAGGTCGCCATACGGTGTTGCGACTTGCTCGATCAGTTGCTGCACCGCCTTCTTGTCGGCATGGCGGCCCAGCATCCGGTTCAGGTGCATCAGGTTGTTGGGGATATTGCCCTTGTCCTGCGCGAGCAAGGTTGCCAGTTGCGGCGCCAGTTCGTCGATGCGGTTGGAAAGCAGCAGCAGGGACGATTCGGTCTGGCGTGCCTTGGTCGAATCGGGTTCGACCTCGAGCCAGAGTTGTGTCAGTTCGAGGGCCAGATCATATTGCCGGGTCGCCGCGGCGACCTCGGTAGCGCGGGCGATTACTTGCGGGTCGCGGGTGCGTCGCGCCAGATCTGCCCAGGCGCTGACCCCCAGTTCCGCATCGCCACGTTGCAGGGCGAGTTCGCCGACCAGCGACTGGAAGACGGTGCGGGCGACCAGATCTTCGTCGACCGGGGCTTCCAGCGCCGGTTTTTTGGCGGGTGCCTTGAGCGGCGCTTTCGCCACGGATTCGCCGGCGGCATGGGTCGTTCCGGCAAGGGCCAGGGTGAGTGCCGCGAGGATCAGCTTCTTGGACATGCGCTGCTTTCAGTCATGGGTCGCGCATTAGAGCGCTTAAAATCCGATAAGGTTGCGATGTTATTTGGGTTTCGTCGGAGGAACAAGCAATGCCGGAATTGCCGGAGGTCGAGGTTTGCCGTCGCGGACTCCAGCCCGAGGTCGAGGGGCAGCGGATTCTCGGGGCGGTGGTGCGCGCGCCGCGCCTGCGCCTGCCACTGTCGCTGACACTGGACGCGACCCTCGCCGGGCAGACGGTGGCGGCGGTTCGGCGGCGTGGAAAATATCTGCTGCTCGATTGCCACGGCGGCATCGAGGACGGTTGTCTGATCATTCATCTCGGGATGTCGGGCAATCTGCGTTTCGTGCCGCTCGGAACGCCAGCCGGGAAGCACGATCATGTCGACCTGCTTTTCGCCAAGCAGATCTTGCGCCTTGCCGATCCCCGGCGCTTTGGCGTCGTGCTCTGGCAGGCAGCTGGCGAGGCTCCGCATGCGCTGCTGGCGGTGCTCGGCATCGAGCCGCTGGCTGACGAATTCACCGGCGACTGGCTGTTCGCTGCGACCCGCCGGCGGGCCGGGCCGATCAAGCCGCTGCTGATGGACAGCCATCTGGTGGTCGGCATCGGCAACATCTACGCTGCAGAGAGCCTGTTCCGCGCCGGCATTTCGCCCTTGCGTGCCGCCAACCGGATCAGCCGCGAACGCTATGGGCGACTGGTGCCGGCGATCCGCCAGACGCTCGCCGACGCCATTGCGGCCGGCGGCAGCAGTATCCGCGATTACGTGCACAGCGATGGCGGTGCCGGCTGCTTCCAGGTCGACTGTGCGGTGTACGATCGGGCGGGTGCGCCGTGCCGGCGCTGTGGCAGCCCGATCCGTCAGGTGCGCCAGGGAGGGCGATCGACCTTCTACTGCCCCGCCTGTCAGCATTAAATTCGGCGTGCAAGTCCATGTTTTTGTGATAGATTGATCCATCGTTTCCTGCGCGGTAAACATCATGACACTGGCCCATCAACTTGCAGCCTATACCGAGTGGCGTTCGCGGCTTTCCGCTAATGTCAGCCAGTTTCGTGCCTGGCTGGCCGATAACGAATTGTCGGATGCGCAATCCGACCTGCGCCTGAACCAGTTGCTCGAACGCCTGCGCGAAGATCGGCTCAATGTCGCCTTCGTCGCCGAGTTCTCGCGCGGCAAGTCGGAACTGATCAACGCCATTTTCTTCGCCGATTACGGCAACCGCATCCTGCCTTCGTCGGCCGGGCGCACCACCATGTGTCCGACCGAACTGCTCTACGATCCGGACAAAACGCCGCGCATCGAGTTGCTGCCGATTCAGACCCGGGCTGCCAACGGTAGCGTCAGCGAATATAAACGCTATCCTGAAGAATGGATGATGGTGCCGGTCGACGTCGATTCGGCGGAGGTGATGCACGAAGCGCTAGGGCATGTCAGCGAAACCCTGCGCGTGACGCCGGAAGAGGCGGAGCGTCTCGGCTTCGAATTGAGCGACGGGGTGGGCAGCGATCTCTATCGGGTCGGTGCCGACGGTCTGGTCGAAATTCCGCGCTGGCGGCATGCGGTGATCAATTTTCCCCACCCGCTGCTTAAACAGGGACTGGTCATCCTCGATACGCCGGGTCTCAACGCGATCGGCGCCGAGCCCGAGCTGACCCTTTCCCTGCTGCCCAATGCGCACGCCATCCTGTTCATTCTGGCTGCCGACACCGGTGTTACGCAGTCGGATCTGAACATCTGGAGGGAGCATATCGGCGACGGCGGCAGCGCCAAGCGCGGGCGCGTCGTGGTGCTGAACAAGATCGACGGGCAATGGGATGAACTGAAGACGCCAGCTGCAATCGACGTGGAAATCGCTCGTCAGGTCGCGTCCTGCGCGGCGATTCTTGACTTGCCCGAACGACAGGTTTTTCCGGTTTCGGCGCAGAAGGGGCTGGTCGCCAAGATCAACGGTGACGCGGCGCTGCTCGAACGGAGTCGGCTGCCGATTCTCGAGGCGGCGCTGTCCGGCGAACTGATTCCGGCCAAGCAGGAAATCGTGCGCGACAGCACCGAAAGTGAATTCGGCGAAGTCAGCCTGCGCGTCCGCGGCCTGCTCGAATCGCGCCTGGCCGGGCTACGCGAGCAGCTTGGCGAACTAGTCGAACTGCGCGGCAAGAACAAGGGCGTCGTCGAATACATGATGGGCAAGGTGCGTGCCGACAAGGTCGAGTTCGAGACCGGCTTGCAGCGTTATTACGCGGTGCGCAGCGTCTTTTCGACGTTGAGCAACAACCTGTTCGGCCACCTCGGTCTCGATGCGCTGCGCCACCTGACGCAGGAAACGCGCGAGGCGATGATCGAGGCGAATTTCTCGCGGACCCTGTCCGACGCGATGGGCAATTTCTTCAGCCGCTCGCGTTACGCACTGGCGCGGTCGACCGGCGAAATCGGCGAAATCCAGAACATGATGGATGCCGTCTACAAGAAATTCTCGGTCGAGCACGGCCTCAAGCTCGGCAAGCCGGCCGCCTTCTCGCTGCTGCGCTACGACAAGGAACTGGATCGTCTTGAAGCCTGGTGCAACACGCATCTGAATACGATGCGCAGCCTGCTGACGCTCGACAAGAAAAACATTACGCAAAAGTTCTTCGAGGAGGTCGCCGTGCAGGTGCGGCGCGCCTTCGAGCGCGCCAACAAGGATGCCGAAACTTGGTTGCGGGCGATCATGGCGCCGATGGAAACCCAGGTCCGCGAACACCAGATTCAGTTGAAGCGGCGTCTCGAAAGCATCAAGCGCATTCACCAGGCGACCGACACGCTGGAAGATCGCATCGGCGAACTGGAAAGCGTCGAGAAAGACCTGCTCCGGCAGATCAATGCGCTGGAGGGGGTCGTCGGGCGCGTGCGCAGCTTGCTTTTGCCGCCACAGGGGCAGCTCAGAGTAGCCTGACGGCTATTACCCGCAGCCCGGGGTGCAAGCCTGGCGCTACGGTCGACAGCAAAAAACCCGCGATTTCGCGGGTTTTTTTCCGGGGTTCAAAGGCTCAGGGGCGCTTGTTGCCGGTTAACTTCTCATATTTGGCCCACAGTTGATCCTCGCTTTCGACGTGGCTGGGGTCCTTGGGGATGCAATCCACCGGACAGACCTGAACGCACTGCGGCTCGTCGTAGTGGCCGACGCACTCGGTGCACTTGTTGGGGTCGATCTCGTAGATTTCCGCACCCTGATAAATCGCCTCGTTCGGGCATTCGGGTTCGCACACGTCACAGTTGATGCACTCGTCGGTGATGATCAGAGCCATGGTCCTAATTCCTCTCTCAATTGACTGAAGTATTCGCTCGCAGGCGCTTGTTTACACTAGGTTGTACAAATTTGCCAACATCGCCGCCGAGGCGCGCGATTTCACGCACCATGGTCGCCGAGATGAACATGTACTGCTCGCCGGGGGTCAGGAATACCGTTTCGACCTCGGGGTAGAGGCTGCGGTTCATGCCGGCCATCTGAAATTCGTATTCGAAGTCGGAAACCGCGCGCAGGCCGCGCACGATGACCTTGGCGCCCCGTTCGTGGACAAAATCCATGAGCAGGGTGTTGAAGCCGACGATCTCGACATTGCTGACGTCGGCGAGGATCTCGCTGGCCATCTCGACGCGCTCGTCCAGCGTGAAGAAAGGGCGCTTGGAAGGACTTTCGGCGATCGCCAAAATCAGCTTGTCGAACAGGCTGGCGGCCCGCCGCACGAGGTCTTCGTGGCCGCGGGTAATCGGGTCGAAAGTGCCCGGGTAAATCGCTACGCGATGATTGAGTTTGCTCAAACTGCTTTCCGCCGCATCAACTGAAAGTGGACTTCGCCAGCCTTGCCGTGACGCACCGCGCGCCAATCGCCCAGTGCCTCGATTTCATGTTCCGCCTCGATGTAGATCGCGGCATCTTCGTTTGCGACGCCGGAGAGAAGCGGTTCCAGGCGCGGAATCCAGCCTTTTTTGAAGGGCGGATCGAGGAAGATGAGATCGAATTTCGACTTCGTCGAGGACAGATATTGTAGCGCATCCGCGCGCATGATCTCCACTTCGGGCGGGTTGCCGAGCATTTTTGCCGATTCGTGCAGGGCCGCCAGGACTTTCGCCGCTGCTTCGATCATGACCACCCGCGCCGCGCCGCGTGATGCAGCCTCGAAGCCCAGCGCGCCGCTGCCGGCGAACAGGTCGAGGCAATGCTCGCCGTCGAGTTCCTGGCCGAGCCAGTTGAACAGCGTTTCGCGCACCCGGTCCGGGGTCGGGCGCAGACCTTCGCTGTCGGGAAAGCGCAGGATGCGGCGGCGATAGCGGCCGCCGATGATGCGCAGCGAATTCAATCGGCGGCGACCGTTACGGTGATCAGGTCTGCCGGCCGGACGTGGCGTGAAAATGCCTGTTTTACGGCGTCGACCGTAACGGCCCGGACGTTCTCCTGATAGTGGTCGAGGTAGTCGAGCGGCAAGCCGTAGAAGCCGATCACGGCAACATTGGCGAGAATCTTCTTGTTGCTGTCGAGGCGCAGCGGGAAACTGCCGGTCAGGTTGGCGATCGCTGCCGCCAGTTCCTCCTCGGTCGGCCCCTGCTTGAGGAAGCCATCGAGCACGTCGCGGGTCACCGTGATCGCGTCATTTGCCTGCGAGCGCTTGGTCTGCAGGCTGATCTGGAACGGCCCGGTCTGGCGCAACGGGTTGAAATAGCTGGAGACGCTGTAGGCGTAGCCGCGCTTGTCGCGCACTTCTTTCATCAGTCGCGAGACGAAGCCGCCGCCGCCGAGCGAATAGTTGCCGACCATCAGCGGGAAGAAATCCGGATTGCCGCGCTCGATGGCCGGCAGGCCGATGTGGATGTGCGCCTGGGTGGCCGGGTGTTCGAGCTTGACTGTCTTGCCGGGAGCGATTTGGGGCGCCGGCGGCAGCGTGGCGGCGGCGCCCTTGGGCAGTCCGGCGGCAATCGCTTCGGCAATCTTTTCTGCCTCGCTGCGGCTGATGTCGCCGACCAGCGCAATGCTGGCATTGGTGGCCGTGAAATAGCGGGCGTGGAAGGCCACGAGGTCGTCGCGGTTGAGGCTGGCAACCGATTCCGGCGTTGCCTGCCGACCGTAAGGGTGATCCGGGTACATGGCCGCCCAGAACGCCTTGCTGGCGATGCTGTCGGGGCGGGTCATCGCTTCCTTGAGCGCCAGGATGGTGCGCGCCTTCTCGCGCTCGAAAATTGCGGTGTCGAAGCGCGGGGCGTGCAGCACGGTGCGCAGCACGGCGAGGGCGACATCACGCTTTTCGGGCGCCGACAGCGTGCGGACCGAGAGGCTGGCACGGTCGGTGTCGGTGCTGCCGCCCAGCGTGGCGCCGATGTCGGCCATCTCCTCGGCGATCGCCGTCTCGTCGAGCTTGCCGGCGCCGTGCTCGAGTGCGCCGCGGGTTAGCGAGGCGGTGCCGGATTTGCCCGGCGGGTCGAACATCGAGCCGGCGGCGAAATCGACTTGCACGTCGAGGATGGGCAGGGCATGGGTTTCAACGAAATAGACGCGGGCGCCGCTCGGGGTTTCCCAGTTTTCGATCTTGATTCCGGCCAGCGCCGAATTCGCGGCGAGCAGGACGGCGATTGCGGTCAACAGCTTTTTCATGGGTATTTTTCTTGTCCTAGTGGCGTGAGGCAACGGCAGCGGCTCGTGGCTTGCGGTCGAGCGGTTGCGGATCGAGGATGCCGATGGTCAACGTGTCGTCGGTAAAATACTTTTTCGCCGCCGCCTGGACGTCGGCAGCGCTAACCTGTTGCAGCTTTTCCAGCATGCGGTCGAGCTTCTGGTAGGGGATGCCGGAAGATTCGGCCTGGCCGATTTCCATCGCCTGGCCGAACATCGAATCGAGTTTGTAGACCTGCGCGGCGACCAGTTGCGCACGGGCCCGTTTAAGTTCCGGCTCGCTGACGCCGTCCTGCTGGATGCGTTTGATTTCGGCGCGCAGCGCGGCTTCCAGGTCGGCGACGGTCTTGCCCGCAGACGGACTGCCATAAAGATAGATCATGCCCGGACCGCGCGCGCTGTTGTCATAGTCGATGCCGACCGACAGCGCGACCTTGTCCTCGCGCACCAGCTTCTTGTTGAAGCGCGCGGCGTCATGGCCATCGAGGATGGCGGCCAGCATTTGCAGCGCGTAGGGGTCGCTGTCCTTGTCGACATCGCGCAGGACGGGCGCCTTGTAGCCCATGATCAGAACCGGCAGTTCAGCCGGCGCCTTGACCGTGACCTGACGCGTGTCGTCCTGGGTTGGCTCGGTCAGCGGCTTGCGCGCCGGCAGCGGGCGCCCTTCGAGAACGCCGTAATACTTCTCGGCCAGCGCAAAAACCTCCTTGTGATCGACATCGCCGACGACCAGCAGGAAAGCGTTGTTCGGTACGTACCACATGTCGTACCAGGCCTTGGCATCGGCAGCGCTCATGTTTTCGAGGTCGCTCATCCAGCCGATGATCGGGCGCCGGTAGGGGTGCACCTGGAAAGCGACGGCATTCATCTGTTCGAACAGCTTGGCTTGCGGGTTGTCATCGGTG
>CAZGPO010000067.1:0-10478 GCA_964527745.1 uncultured Dechloromonas sp. | reverse complement strand
GCTACGAAGCCCTCAAGATGGGCAGACTCTAGGCCGCATCGAATCTGCATGGCTGGCAGAACGACGTTGCGGTCTACATCGGCGGCGAGACGCTGCTCGGCCCGGCTTGCGCCGCCTATGGCTACGCGCCCAACGGCAGGTCGAACGGCTTCGTGTATTTCGGCTTGCCTTGAGCAGTCAGGCGAATGCGGGGTGGATGCCGGGATTTTGCAAATGATCTTGTATTCTTAGAGGCATGCGATACGAAACAGGCCCATTCCGGCCACTGCGGATTGGGCACGGAACAGTGCAGGAGTAAGGATGACGGGTAATCCCAACCGGAAAAAAGGACGCTGGAAGGAAAAAATCGCCCACGAAATGCTTGTGTACTGGGTCAATGTCCTGTACCTGAGCCTCATATTCGCGGCGTTCACGCAATATCGACGGCTGCTCCTGGCTGCTCACGACATCAACTACACGAACTACTGGATCGCCGTCATCGAGGCGTTGATCCTCGCCAAAGTCATCATGATCGGGGATGCTCTCCACCTTGCTCGCGGCCTCGACGAAAAGCCGCTCATCTTCCCGACCGTCTACAAGACGGTCGTTTTCAGTTTTTTCGTCGGCGTGTTCACTGTTCTCGAGTACGCAATCAAGGGGCTCTGGTACGGAAAGGGATTGGCAGGCGGGGTGGCGGATTTTCTCGACAAGGGTTTGCATGAATTGCTTGCCGGATGCCTGGTCATTTTCGTGGCCTTGCTCCCTTTCTTCGCCGTCAAAGAACTGGCGCGAGTGATCGGCGTCGAGAACATGCGAAATCTCTTTTTTCGGAGAAAACCGGAGTAGCTACGCGATCCTGCTTGTCCTGCTGGTATCGCTTTCAGTCTTTGTGAGTTGGATAGCGCCGGTCCGCCGGTGGCGGAGACAAAATCAGGCAATTTCTACGGTCGACCGCAACGATGTGGAAAATTGCGCCAACACAGGCCGCCGGGTGCGCGGTCAGGGCAGCGCCTTGCGATATGCCAGCCTTGCAACGGCAGCTCACGAGCTGATCGCTTTTTGCTCGTCGCCGCGTGAAACGGTCCTGCGCCAGGCCGCTGGCGGCGTTCCCTCCCACTGCATGAATGCCCGGGTGAACGCATTCGCCCCCGAAAACCCCAGTATCGTGGCAATCGCCGAGATGCTGTTCCCGGTATCCTGCAACAATTGACGCGCGAGCCGATGGCGTGTGGACCGGTGCAACTCGCGAAACGTGGTGCCGCCCTCTTCGAGGCGTCGGAGCAGGGTTCTTGGATGCAGTGACATTTCCTTTGCCAGAGCCGCCAGGGAGCACTGTTTGCTCCCCAGCATGTGCGCCAGGGTGTGCATCGCGCGAACGACGATATCGTGGTCGGTCCGCGACAACAACATCTCGACATGGCCCGCGACCAGCTTGTGCAACATCGGATCGGCTTGTCGGACCTTTTCGGCAAGCCAGGAGCTGCTGAACACAACTGCGCTGTATTCGGCGTCGAAAACCAGGGGGGCGCGGAAGAAGCGTCGATAGGGATCGATATCCCGCGGCTTCTTGCGGCGAAGATGAACCTCACTGGGCAACCAATCGGGGCCGCACAGCGTACGCATGACGTTCCATTCTGCAGCGATGGCGGCATCTTGGACCAGTTCCATGCCCTCGACGGTAGTCACAGTCGTCTCGTAGATCAGGGAGGATGACTCTTCTCCTTCCTGGAGTTTCACCGAAGCCACGGGGGTATGCAGATGAAAAAAACTGCCAGTTCATTGAGTGCCGTGCGGACATCGGGTGCATTGCGCATCAGGAAGCCGACCGGACCTAGCGCCGAGAAATTGAATTGCTGCCCCAGCAACAGACCGAAATGGGGACAACCCGTCTCCCGGGAGCAGACCACGAGAAGACCGATCCTGACGACCGCGGATATCTCCGCGTCAGGATCGGCGAAATTTGATTCGTCAAGCCCGAATCGCGCAAAGATCGGGCCAGGCTCGGTGCCGAGATCGCGCAGCAGCGCGGGCAGATAACAAAATGCCCCGACGCGGGCCATGCCGCTCCGTGGCGGCTGAGGGAAAATAATGGAGGAAATTTTGATGTTCCTGGATATCTGCCAATCTTGTCATGGATTGTAAGGAGTTTGTCGTGACTTGTGTAATGTGCCGATCACGTAACGACTACAGTGTCGGCGAAGCAAGAAAATGCCGGAAATTTGGCGCACTATGTTGTCGTGGTTGTCTGCCACTCGGATCGCCAGCAGGAGCAACTGCTGATAGCGGACAGTTGCTCTCGGTTGCGGGTTTGTCGCGACAAGTGAAGTCAGTTCAGGGAGATGGTCATGGAAGCGAAGACGAATAACGCAAAAATCAAGGTCGTCATCGTCGGTGGCGTGGCTGGGGGCGCATCGTGCGCGGCGCGCCTGCGCCGGCTCGACGAGAACGCCGAAATCATCATGGTCGAAAAAGGGCCGTACGTCTCATACGCGAACTGCGGCTTGCCCTACCATGTCGGCGGCGTCATCGAAAAGGAATCGAGCCTGCTGGTGGCCACCCCGGATACTTTCCGCGTCATGTTCAATATCGATGTCCGGACCAATTGCGAAGCGATCAGGATCCTGCCTGACACCAAGACCGTCGAGCTGCGCAACGCGCTGACCGGCGAAGTGACCAGCGAAGCCTACGACAAGCTGGTGCTGTCGCCGGGGGCGAAATCGGTGCGGCCACCCCTGCCGGGGATCGACCTGCCGGGGATCTTCCAGGTGCGGACCGTGCCGGATGCGCGGGCGATCCGCGAGTGGGTCGAGCGCGGCTCCCTGTTCCTCGCCGGGATGGACAAATACTGCGGGTTTCAGGCTGCTCGGCCGAAGACCCGGGCGGTGGTGATCGGCGGCGGCTTCATCGGCCTCGAGACTGCCGAAAACCTAGTGCATCGCGGCTTCGACGTCACCCTCGTCGAAATGCTCGATCAACTCCTGGCGCCGCTCGATCCGGAGATGGCGGGCATCGTCGAGGACCACGTCGAACGGCATGGCATCCGGCTGGCACTCAACGACGGGGTGGCCGGCTTCCAGCAAGCAGCGAACGGCGCACTCGCGGTGCAGACGAAATCCGGCAAGACTTACCCCGCCGACATCGTGATCGTTGCCCTCGGGGTACGCCCGGATACCGCGCTGGCCCAGACGGCCGGCCTCGAGATCGGTCAGCGAGGCGGGATCCGCGTCGACGCGCAGATGCGGACCAGCAACCCGGACATTTTCGCCGTCGGCGATGTCGTTGAGGTCAAGGATTTCGTGACCGGCGAATGGAGCCTGATCGCGCTGGCCGGGCCAGCCAATCGTCAGGGACGCATCGCGGCAGATGTCATTGCCGGGCGCCAGTCGCGCTTCCGTGGCACCCAGGGCACGTCGATCATCGGCCTGTTCGACGCCGCGGCTGCCTGGGTTGGTGCCAATGAAAAAACGCTGAAGCGCCTCGGTGACACTGACTACGAAAAGACCTACCTCTACCCGAATTCCCACGCCGGCTATTACCCCGGCGCCAAGCCGATTCCCTTGAAGGTCCTGTTCCGGAAATCCGACGGACGTGTGCTGGGAGCGCAGGCGGTGGGCATGGATGGCGTGGACAAGCGGATCAGCGCGCTGGCCATGGCGATCCAGATGGGCGCCACGATCTACGACCTCGAGGAAGCCGAGCTCTGTTATGCGCCGCAGTTTGGCAGCGCCAAGGATCCGGTCAACTTTGCCGGGATGGTCGCGGCGGACATCCTTCGTGGCGACATGCCTGTTGCGCACTGGGATGCGCTCGGTGACGGCCTCCTGCTCGACGTGCGCGAAGCAGCCGAACTGGCCGTGGAAGAGGTGCCTGGCGCGGTCAACATTCCGATCGGCCAACTGCGGACACGGCTTGGCGAACTGCCGCGCGACAAGGATATCTTCGTCATCTGCCGCTCCGGGGGCCGCGCGTATTACGCGACCCGAGTGCTGCTGCAAAACGGATTCAAGGCGCAGACGATCGCCGGTGGCATGCTGTCCCGGGTTCACGCCAGCCAACTGACGAACTGACCCCGATGGACGCATCTGGCTTGCCGACTACCTGTATCTGCCGCCGGCCGTGGTCGATGGCAGGGGCGGGTAACGGGCGAGGACAAAATCAGGGCTTTATTTTTCCGAAAGAAGGTAACCAAATGAACCAGAGAATTTTTTGGATGCTTGCATTGACTGCTGCGGCGATACCTGCGGCGGTCGCCCAGCAATATGTTTATCCGGCGAAGGGGCAGTCGCCACAGCAGCAGCAGAGCGACGAGGCGGCCTGCCATTCGTGGGCGGTCCAGCAGTCGGGCTTCGATCCGGCGAAGCCTCCGCCGCCGCAAGCCGCCCCGAAACAACCGACAACTGCAACCGGCACGACCCCCGGCGCCGGCCTGCGTGGCGCCGCGCGCGGCGCGGTAGTGGGCGAGGTCGTCGGCGGGGATGCCGGCACCGGTGCCGCGGTCGGTGCGGCTGCCGCGCGCGGGCAAAGCCGCCGCCAGAATGCAGCAGCCAGCCAGCAAGCCCAACAGCAACAGCAGGCGGCCACGCAGCAGCAACAAGCCGCATTCGGCAGGGCGCGCGCCGCATGTCTCGAAGGCCGAGGATATACAGTCAAATAGCCCCGCAAACCTCGCCTGCGCCGGAATTACCTGCACGTCGTTCCGACCAGGCATCATCAGCTTGACCATTTTGAATTTTCCATTCACACGAGGATCGCCATGAACAAGATTTCCACCCTGCTCGCCGCCGCCATACTCTCCATACCACTGCTTTCCGGCGCCCAGCAAGCCCCGCAGGCGGTTGTCGCCAGCACTTCATCCCCGGGCAAAGGCGCCGTGGCGGAAGCTGTGCAATTGCAGGGAAAAGTAAAATCCATCGACAAGAAGGGGCGCAGTATCGTGGTCGTTGGCGCCACGGGTAATGTGGTCTTGCTGACGCTCGGAGAAGAGGCGCGTAACTTCGACCAGATTCGCGTCGGCGATCTGGTGACCCTGACCTATGTCCAGGCCTTGGCGCTTGAACTGCGCAAGGTCGACAACATGGGTATCCGCGAACGGGTCGATTCCGAAAAAACCGTGCGTGCGCAACCGGGCGAAAAGCCGGCGGGCGCCGTGGAGCGTTCCGTCCGCGTGATCGCCAATGTGGTTGCGGTCAACCCGAAGGCCCAGACAATCACGCTGCGCGGCCCCAAGCGGACCATCGAACTAGTGGTCAATAATCCAGACCAACTCAAGGAAGTCAAGGTGGGCAACCAGGTCGAAGCACTTTACACCGAGGCCATTGCCCTCGAAGTCAGCGCTGCGCCCCGCCGCTAGACAGACTGTCAAAGTGGTGTGCGCTCGGGGATGCCGAGGTATGCTGTCGAACATCACTCTCGGAATCGAATAGGCTGGGGCACCTGGCCGCCATGAGGTGATTTTCGATTCGAAGCCTCCGGCGGCATGGCGATGAAATGAAACGGTCACTTATCAGGGGGAGGATGGGGTGAAGGAGCGGCCGTCATTGGCCACGGGCCACCGGCACCCTGCCTCCCGGCTTTCCTGCCGGTGCTTTTGCCCGCAGCCATATACCTTGCGTAAGGAGAATCTAGATGCCTAAGAAAAACAGCAACGAAGGGAAGGCGCCTATGTCCCTCGGCGCGCCCGACACCATGAAGAACACAACGGCCGGCATGAACGCCATGCTCCATGCCTGGGGGCCGGCCGGCGAGTACATGATCGACACCATGCAGCGCACCATCCTCTACTGGGACCTGATGCGACGGCGCAGCGAACAATACTATGACCAGAAGGCCAAGGAAGTGCCGCACGTGCTCCTCTTCGAGCATGAATCGGTTCTTGATGGACGCACCCTGAAGCGCCCGGTCAATTACGGGCTGGTCCGCGTCAAGCCGCCGGCCGGCGTGGTCATCGACCAGCGCAAACGTCCCTTCGTCGTGGTCGACCCGCGCGCCGGACACGGTCCCGGCATCGGCGGTTTCAAGGCCGACAGCGAACTGGGCGTGGCGATGCGCGCCGGACATCCCTGTTATTTCGTCGGCTTTACCCCCGAGCCGATGCCCGGCCAGACCATCGAGGACATCATGCATGCCGAGGCGATCTTCCTCGAGAAGGTCATCGAGCTGCATCCGGATGCCGAGGGCAAGCCCTGCATCATAGGCAATTGCCAGGCCGGATGGGCGGTCATGATGGTCGCCGCCACCCGTCCCGAGCTGTGCGGCCCGGTCATCGTCCCGGGCTCGCCGCTGTCCTACTGGGCCGGCGTCGAAGGCGAGAACCCGATGCGCTACACCGGCGGGCTGGCCGGCGGCAGCTGGATGACCATGATGACCAGCGACCTCGCCAACGGCCAGTTCGACGGTGGCCACCTGGTCAAGAACTTCGAGAATCTGAACCCGGCCAACACGCTGTGGAGCAAGCAGTACGACATCTGGTCGACGATCGACAGCGGCGCCGAACGCTACCTAGAGTTCGAGAAGTGGTGGGGCGGCCACGTCAATCTCAATGGCGAGGAGATCCAGTGGATCGTCGACAACCTGTTCGTCGGCAACCGTCTTGCGACCGGCGAGATCGTCACTGCTGCCGGTGAACGGATCGACCTGCGCAACATCCGTTCGCCGATTATCTGCTTCTGCTCCAAGGGCGACAACATCACGCCGCCGCAGCAGGCGCTCGGCTGGATCTGCGACCTCTACGAGAAGGATGACGACATCCGCGCCTGCGGCCAGACCATCGTCTACGCCGTGCATGACACCGTGGGGCACCTCGGCATATTCGTCTCGGGCGGCATCGCCAAGAAGGAGCACAGCGAGTTCGCCTCCAACATCGACCTGATCGACGTCCTGCCGCCGGGCCTCTACGAGGCGGTGATGACGCCGAAGACCGCCGATGCGGCCAATCAGGACCTGATCGGCGGCGACTGGATCGTCCGTTTCGAGCCGCGCAAGATGGCCGACATCCGGGCCATCGTCCAGCCCAGCGCCGAGAACGAGCGGCGCTTCGCGACCGTGCGGCACGTCTCGGAAATGAACCTTGGCCTCTACCGTACCTTCCTGCAGCCCTTCATCAAGGCGACCGTGACCGAGCAGTCGGCCGAGTGGATGAAGAAGCTCAGTCCGTCGGGCCTCGACTACGAAATCTTCTCCGAGCGCAACCCGCTGATGCGCCAGGTGGCCACGCTGGCAGACCAGGTCCGTGCCCAGCGCCGCCAGGCGTCGCCGGACAACCCGTTCGTCAAATGGCAGCAGTCGATGTCCGAAGGCATCGTCGCTGCCCTCGACGGCTGGCGTGACCTGCGCGATGCCAGCCTCGAGCAGATCTTCCTCGCTACCTACGGCTCGCCGCTGATGCAGGCGATGGCTGGGCAGCGAGCCACGGACGAGAGCCCGCGCCGCCGGCCGGGTCTCGAGCCCGAGCGCGTTGCCTTCATCGAGCAGCGAATCGCCGAACTCAAGGCCAGGATCGGCGAGGGCGGCCCGCGCGAGGCGGCGATCCGCTGCCTGGTGTATATCGGCATGGCGGGTTCCGGCGTCGACGAGCGCGCCTTCAACGAACTGCTCGAGATTCGCGCCGGCAACAGCGGCATGAAGCTGGAGGAATTCAAGCGCGTCCTCCGCGAACAGTATTTTGCGCTGCTGCTCGACCGCGACGCGGCCGTCGCCGCCATTCCGGCGATGTTGCCCGCGGACGCCGAGATTCGTGCGAAGGTAATGGACGCCATCCAGCGCACGGTCAATGCGGCCGGCAAGGTGACCGGCGAGCGCGCGAAACGGCTCGCGGAAGTCGAGAGCATCTGTGGCGCCGAGCCGAAACTGTCTGCGAAGCGGTCTCCCCGCGTCGCCGCCAAGTCCCGGTCCATCAAGGAGTAGGTTCATGGAACGCAAGCATGAAAAGTACGAACGCCTGATCGCCCGCTGCAAGGAACTTGCCCCCGCCACGACCGCCGTGGCCCATCCCTGCGACGAAAGCTCGTTGCGGGGCGCCGTCGAAGCAGCCGAACTGGGGATACTGCAGCCGATTTTGGTCGGCCCGCGCGCCAAAATCGAAGCTGTGGCGGCGCAGGCGAAGCTGGATATTTCCGGTTACGAGCTGGTCGATGCGCCGCACAGCGTGGCCGCCGCCGAGGCGGCGGTGCAACTGGTGCGCGAAGGCCGCGCCGAACTGCTGATGAAGGGCAGCCTGCACACTGACGAACTGATGGGCGCCGTGGTCAAGAGCGCCACCGGCCTGCGCACCAGCCGGCGCATCAGCCACTGCTTCATCATGGACGTGCCGCGCCTCGATCGCGCCATCTTCGTCACCGATGCCGCGATCAACATCTTCCCGACCATGGAAGACAAGATGCACATCATCCAGAACGCCATCGACCTCGCCCATTCGCTGGGCAACGAGAAGCCGAAAGTGGCGATCCTCTCGGCGATGGAAACGATCAACCCGAAACTGCAGTCGACCATCGAGGCCGGTGCCCTGTGCAAGATGGCAGATCGCGGCCAGATCACCGGCGGCATCCTCGACGGCCCGCTGGCACTGGACAATGCCATCGACCTTGACGCCGCGAAGATCAAGAAGATCGAATCGCCGGTCGCCGGCCGCGCCGACATCCTGGTGGTGCCTGACCTGGAAGCGGGCAACATGCTGGCCAAGAGTCTCAGCTTCATGGCCGACGCCGACGCCGCCGGCATCGTGCTCGGCGCCCGCGTGCCGATCATCCTGACCAGCCGCGCCGACTCGGTGCTGACCCGTCTCGCTTCCTGCGCCGTCGCGGCACTGGTCGCGCATGCCCGTAAAAGTAGTGGTGCCGCTGCCGTCTGAACCCGGTTGCGATCTAAATCAAACCTGGCTGAAGGCATCTTGGCCTGTTCGGCAGCCAATAATGGAGTCCTGGAAAAATGTTTCAGCCCGGTATCTTGAAGTTGTTCATCGTCGGCCTCGCCATCACCATGGCAGCCTGCCAGACATCTCCATCGGCACCCGAGAAGGAGAAGCTCAGCAGCACCGAGATAATGCAGCGCCGTCAGCAGATTCAAGACATGTCGAAGCAGGCCATCGAAAAGTTGTATGCACAGAATCCCGAGGCCAAGGCTGAAATCCGGGCGGCAGCTGGCTATGCTGTGTTCGATGTCAGCACGGTCAACGCCGTGTTGCTGGTCGGCGCCCGAGGGACCGGTATCCTCGTCGACAACAAGAGCGGCAAGCAAACCTACATGCGCACCGCCCGCGGCGGCACGGGGCCCGGGTTGGGTTATCAGCAGCTTTACCAGATCTTCGTCTTCAAGAGCGAGGCGGCGCTCTCCCAGTTCAAGCTGAGTGGCATGGGTGGCGGCGATGTTTCCGGCTCCGCGACGATGGGTACTTCGGGCAAGCAATACTCGCTCAATCCCAACATCACCGTCTACCAGGTTTCCGAGAAGGGGTTCGCGGTGCAGGCCAACTGGGGCGGCACGGCCTACCTTGTCGATCCCAACCTGAACTGAGCAGGCATCGATTTCGCGAATGGTGGTCCGGTGCTGGTGCTTGTTCGCGGTGTTTCTTTGGGCCACGCATGCCACGGCTGCCGATTTCGGCAGCCGCGACGGGCCGGAGCCGGCCAATATCGACGAGATCGTCGAGCAGCTGCACCAGGACCCCTACGACATGGAACTGCTGATCAGCTTCGGTACTTCCAAGGGCGGTTCGGCAGGCCATCTGGCCCTGGCCATCCGCGACGCAGTTCCCGGTGACGATCTGGTGTATTCAGCCAATTTCTACGCCGACCGGGCGCCGGAACATGAGCAGGGCTTCTATACGGAAAATCTGATGGTCCGCATCCCGAAAAGGGAGTACCTGTTCGGGACGGCTTCGTCGCTGGGCGAGACCGCCTCGTTCGGACTCGATTTCGGCGAGATCTACAAGCGTTCGGTCGTCGGCATTCGCGTCTTCGGCGTGCCGCTGGCCGAGAGGGCAGCGGTGGTAGCCTACTTCGCGCGCATCAACGATGACTTTCAGCAGCGCGCCCGCAACACCGAATACCATTCCGGCGAGGTCAAGTACGATTACATGCGGCTCAATTGCGCCAAGACCATCGGTGCGGCGTTCCATCATGGCGCGCGCTACGAGGATATCGAGGTTACCAGCGCCAAGGTTTTGAAGCGAAGGCGGGTGGCCGTTGCGGCCAATGCCAACATCCCGACCGAGATGGCGATGAAGCTGATGCGGGCGTGGCACGCGCGTGGCTACGGAATGGATGTCGTGCTGTACAAGAAATATGGCGGCTCGACCTGGGTCGACCCGCATGATGAAGAAAAAATCGCCTTCAAGGATCTGCCCGACCGCTTTCCGTCGGTGCTGTCGCGTGATTTCATGCGGGAACAGGGCGACTACAAGGACTATGACAACCTGTTTGCGATGTATCTGCTCTACAACCTTGGTAAATACCGCGTGCGGATCAACGACGAAACGAAGGCGCTGGAAATCGAGCGCAGCAAGG
>CAZGPO010000066.1:7676-10610 GCA_964527745.1 uncultured Dechloromonas sp. | reverse complement strand
CAAAGCAGGTGCTGGCAACGACCGTCATCGAGCGAAGACTGGCCGAAATGGTCGCAGAGGCTGGCCAAGGTAGTGGCTATGTGCTCACGCTACCGCCCGAAATCGCCGACCGGAGTCCTTCCGGTACGCCAGTGGAATCCGACAGCGATGCCTTGCTGGAAACGGACGTCACCGACTTCGGTTTCCGCGGCGATGGCGACGATCCGGATATCGCCATGTATGTGCGAGCCAAGGCACGACTGGTCCGCATACCGGCACACAAGACATTGGGTGAATCGACTATCCTTTTCCAGAGCGAGCCGCGGAAACTGAATCAATGGCTGGACGACGGAGGAAAGCCACTGCATACGGCCTTCGATGCACTGCTACGCGACCTGGCCCGGGATATCGTCGACCGCCGCCTGTTGCACTATCCCTATGGTTTCCTAGGCGATTTCGAATTCGAGCTTCCCGGCCCGAGCGCAAACTCGCCGGGAAAGTCAATAATATCGCCCTTTTTCATACCGACGCCGACAGTCGATACCTTTCAGCCGACCCTGGTGTGGAATGCTTTCACGATTCCCGACGAAACTGCCGACGCTGCCATGGGCATGGCACGATCCATAATTCTGGGTTATGAGGTATGCATCTGGCGGCAATATGAATCCGAGCAGGGGGCAACGCGCGGCTGCATTTATCGCCACCGAGGCGGGCCTGAAACCTCGCACACGGTCGAAGCGCCACTGCTGCCCGGCACGCGCTACTTCTGGAGCGTTCGTGTGCGCTTCAAGGTCGATAGCGATGAATACCTTACCGGGTGGAGCCGCTTGCCCCTCGTCTTCGACACACCTGAAATGGCAAGCGACCGCAAGCCATAGCCGGACGACGGAAGACCGGCAGCTACCCCGCCTTGTTGCGCATGAAATCAGCGGTATTGAAGAAATTCTCGAGCAGTTTCGCCCGGATCCCCTCTTCCAGCCCGACATCCTCCATCGCCAGCGCCATGCAGGCGACCCACTGGTCGCGCTCGGCGACGCCGATGGCGAACGGCATGTGGCGGCCGCGCAGGCGCGGATGGCCGAATTTCTCGACGAACAGGTCCGGTCCGCCCAGCCAGCCGGACAGGAACATGTAGAGCTTGTCGCGTGAGATGGTCAGGTCAGCGGGATGCATGGCGCGGATGCCCTGACACTGCGGCACGGTGTCCATCAGCTCGTAGAACCGGTCGCAGAGCTTGCCGACCGTGTCGGCGCCGCCGATCTTTTCGTAGGTGGTGGTGTTTTCCATGAGATGTAAGTTGGATTGAGGTTTTAAGCCTTGCGTGCCAGCGGTGCCCGGCGCGGTGCCGTCGACTTTCCCGGCGCACGTCCAGGCCGCTGCCCGGCACGCGGGTTCGTCGATGCCGTGCGGATTTGGCCTGTTTTCGGTGGTTGACCGCGGGAGGACTCCCCGCCCGTGCCGGCCGGTTGCCAGGCGGGGATCAACTGCTTTTTCCCGTTGCCGATCAGGTCGGCGCGCCCCATTTCCTTCAGCGCCTCGCGCAGCAGAGGCCAGTTGGCGGGGTCGTGGTAGCGCAGGAAAGCCTTGTGCAGTTTGCGCTGGCGGCCGTTGCGCACAGCCCCGACATGCTCGCCGTCGCGCGCCAGCTTTTTCAGCGGGTTGCGCTCGCTGTGGTACATCGTCGTCGCCAACGCCATCGGCGTCGGCAGGAAGGTCTGCACCTGGTCAAGGCGGAAGTTGTTCTTCTTCAGCCACAGCGCCAGGTTGAGCATGTCCTCGTCCTGCGTCCCGGGGTGGGCGGCGATGAAGTACGGGATCAGGTACTGCTCCTTGCCGGCCTCGCGCGAAAAACGGTCGAACAATTGCTTGAAGCGGTCGTAGGCACCCATGCCCGGCTTCATCATCTTCGACAGCGGGCCTTCCTCGGTGTGCTCCGGGGCGAGCTTCAGGTAGCCGCCGCCGTGGTGAGTCACCAGCTCCTTGATGTACTCCGGCGAACGGACGGCCAGGTCGTAGCGCAGGCCGGAGCCGATCAGCACCTTCTTGACGCCTCTCAGCGAGCGCGCCTTGCGGTAGAGCGAGATCAGCGGCGCGTGGTCGGTGCCCAGATTTTCGCAGATGTCGGGATAAACGCAGGACAGGCGGCGGCAGGCCGATTCGATTTTCTCGTCCTTGCACTTCAGGTGGTACATGTTGGCGGTCGGGCCGCCGAGGTCGGAGACGACGCCGGTGAAGCCCGGCGTCTTGTCGCGCATTTCCTCGATTTCGCGGATCACCGAATCTTCCGAGCGGCTCTGGATGATGCGCCCCTCGTGCTCGGTGATCGAGCAGAAGGTGCAGCCGCCGAAGCAGCCGCGCATGATGTTGACCGAGAAGCGGATCATCTCCCAGGCGGGAATCTTCGCCTCGCCATAAGCCGGATGTGGACGGCGGGCGTAGGGCAGTTCATAGACCTGGTCGAGTTCCTCGGTGGTCAGCGGAATCGGCGGCGGATTGAGCCAGACGTCTCGCTCGCCGTGCGCCTGCACCAGCGCGCGGGCATTGCCGGGGTTGGATTCGAGGTGGAAGGTGCGCGAGGCATGGGCGTAGAGCACTGGGTCGTCGCGTACCTGCTCGTAGGAAGGCAGGCGAACGACGGTGTGGGCGCGCTTCTCCTTGAGCGCCGCCAGACGTTCGGCGCGCGAAACGATGCGCACGGCGTGTTCGCCAGGAGTGCTTGGTACGGTCGACGGCGAATTTGGCTCATTTTCCATCGCATACGGATCGGCATGCCTGACCAGCGGCCCCGGCGTATCGACCGAGGTCGAATCGAGCGCTTCCCAATCGTTGGCAGGCAACCAGCCGACTGGCGCCATAAAGGCAGTGCCCCGCAGGTCGCGGATTTCGCCGATTTTTTCGCCTTTTGAAAGGCGATGCGCCAGTTCGACGATAGCGCGCTCGGCGTTGCCGAACACC
>CAZGPO010000066.1:741-7666 GCA_964527745.1 uncultured Dechloromonas sp. | reverse complement strand
CAGGTCGGCCTTGGAATCGGGCAGCACCGAACGCCGCACCTTGTCCGACCAGTAGTCGTAATGGGCGATGCGGCGCAGGCTGGCCTCGATCGAGCCGATCACCACGTTGCTGCCGGGAAAGGCCTCGCGGCAGCGCTGGGCATAGACGGTGACGGCGCGGTCCGGCCGTTTGTTTGGCTCGGCGTTGGGCGTGTAGGCATCGTCGGAGCGGATCTTGCGGTCCGACGTATAGCGGTTGACCATCGAATCCATGTTGCCGGCTGTGACGCCGAAGAACAGGTTCGGTTTGCCGAGCTTGCGAAAATCAGCCGCCGAGTTCCAGTCCGGCTGGCTGATGATGCCGACCCGGAAGCCTTGCGCTTCAAGCAGTCGGCCGATCAGCGCCATGCCGAAGCTGGGATGGTCGATATAGGCGTCGCCAGTGACGAGAATGATGTCGCACGAATCCCAGCGAAGCGCCTCCATTTCAGCGCGCGACATGGGCAGGAAGGGCGCCGTGCCAAAGCGATGCGCCCAGAACTTGCGGTGGCCGAACAGCGGCCGGGAGTTTTTCCGGATTGATTCCATGGCGCATTTTACCTGAGCCTGCCGCCGACACCGGGCATGGCATAATTCCCGACGACCTCCCGCAGGTGGGCACTTCCACCGGAAACCTAATGGAGTACCCGATTCTGTCCCGCTTGAGATCCATCCTCTTCGCATTACTCGAGGCCGGCCGCGTCCTGCCCCTGCTGTTCCTGATGCTGGCTGCCCTCGCACTCGCCAACCTTGAATCGACGCCGCTGGCCAGCCTGCGCGATGCCGAGTTCGATCGCTACCAGCGCCAGATGCCGCGCGACCGCCAAGCGGAACCGGTGATCGTCGTCGGGATCGACAGCCAGAGCCTGGTCAAGTTCGGCCAGTGGCCCTGGCCGCGCGACGTGATGGCCGATCTGGTGCGGACAATACTGTCTGGCCAGCCGCACGCACTGGGCATTGATATCGTCTTCGCCGAACCCGACCGCTTCTCGCCGCTGGCGCTTGCCGAGCGCTTCCCGACACTGCCGCGCGCCGAACTCAAGCGCCTGCCCGGGCCGGACGACAAACTCGCGGCGGCACTGGCCGGTGGCCCGACGGTGCTGGCGGTGATCGGCGTCGCCAACGATCTGCCGGGTTCGCGGCAGCCGCAGCGGCCGCTAC
Organism: uncultured Dechloromonas sp.; assembly: GCA_964527745.1. Taxonomy (GTDB): domain Bacteria; phylum Pseudomonadota; class Gammaproteobacteria; order Burkholderiales; family Rhodocyclaceae; genus Azonexus. The sequence continues at coordinate 6,487 of CAZGPO010000066.1, read as the reverse complement.
CGGCATTGAAGCTCAACGATCCGGCTGCCCTGCATGCCCTGAGCAGCTTCCCGAGCGCCATCGCCAGTCTGCCGCTGCTCGAACAAAGTGCTGCCGGCGAAGGCCTGATCAATGCCACGCTGGATGACCGGCAGTCGCTCCCCGAACGTGGCGTACTGCGGCGGGTTCCGCTGCTGGCGCTGGTCGACCAACAGCCGTTCCTTACTCTGACGCTGGAAATGCTCCGCGTGGCCCTCGGCGAAGGCGGACGCGTAGTGGTCGAATCCGGTGCGCATGGCATGGAGCGGATCGGAATCGGCGACTATAGCCTGCCGACCCGGCCCAACGGCGAATTGCTGCTGCACTTTGGCCGCGCCAAGGCCAGCTATTACCTGTCGGCGGCCGATGTGCTGGCCGGCACCTATCCGCCCGAAATCTTCAAGTCGCGTTTCGTCCTGATCGGCTTCAACAGCAGCAGTCTGCAGGACACCATCGTCACCCCGCTCGGCGAACGCGTGCCGGGCGTCGATATCCACGCCCAGATCATCGAAAGCCTGCTCAGCGGCACGGCGCTCAAGCGTCCGCCGTGGATGCTGCAGGTCGAACTGGCGGCGCTGCTGGCCGGCGGCCTGTTGCTGATCGCCACGGTGCCGGCGCTGCGCCCGCGCCACGCCAGCCTGGTCGTCGTCACCCTCACCTTGCTGCTGATCGCCGGCGGCTATGCGGCTTTTGCCAGCGGTGGCTGGCTGTTCGACGGCCTGTCGATCGTTCTGCTGCTGGCGCCGGTTTTCATGATCCTGCTCAGCGTCACGCTGATCGCGGCCGACAAGCGCCGCCGGCGGGCCGAAGCCCAGTTGCATCTGAGCCGCGAAGCAGCGGCACGCATCGACGGCGAACTCGATGCGGCGCGGCGCATTCAGGTCGGTCTGCTGCCCGACCCGGCCCAACGCTTCGCCGGCGAAACGCGCTTCGCCGTCGCCGCCCTGCTCGAACCGGCGCGCACCATCGGCGGCGACTATTACGACTGCTTCATGCTCGATGAGCGTCGGCTCTGCCTAGCCATTGGCGATGTCTCCGGCAAGGGGATTCCGGCCAGCCTGTTCATGGCCATCGCCAAAACCCTGGCCGGCACGCTGACCCGGCGCCATGACGATCTCGGCCACGCCGTCCGCGACCTGCAGCACGAGTTGAGTCTGGCCAACCCCGAATACCAGTTCGTCACCACCTTCATCGCCATTCTCGATGCCGACAGCGGCCTGCTCGAATACGTCTGCGCCGGCCATGACGCGCCGCTGCTGTTGCGCGGCCAAACAGTACAGCCAATCGACACTCAGGCCGTTTGCGGGCCGCCGCTGTGCGCGCAAAGCGACTATCCGTTCACCAGCGCCCGCCTGCAACTGGAACCCGGCGATCTGCTCTGTCTATTCACCGATGGCGTCAGCGAAGCCAGCAACGGCCAGGAGATGTTCGGTCGTCAGCGCCTTGCCGCGATGCTGCATGCGGGGGCTGCAGATGCGCCACTGGCTGGCCGTGCGACGGCGATCCGCGACACCGTCCGCCAATTCGAAGCCGGTCAGCCGCCATTCGATGACCTAACCGTGCTGCTCGCCAGCTGGTACGGTCGACCGCCTAACGAACGCTGATTTCAACCCGCCGGTTCTTCGCTTCGGCGACTTCGTCGCCGGTCTTGACCAGCGGCTCGCGCTCGCCGCGCCCGGCGATCTCGATTTTGTCGGCGGGCACGCCAGCGGCGATCAGGATGTCGCGCACCGTCTGCGCGCGCAGACGCGACAACTTGTCGTTGGCTTCCAAGCCACCCACGGTGTCGGTATGGCCGATGACCATGACTTCGGAGGCTGGACGACCGGCGATCTCGCCCTTGATGGCAGCGAGTTCGGAGGCCGATTCCGGCGTCAGGATATCGGCCCCGCCGGTAAAATACAGCATGAAGCTGCGCGGCTTTTGCGGTTGCGCCGCCAGTGCTGCCCCGAACAGTTTTTCGACTTCCGCGGTCGACGATTCAATCCGGCTGATTTCGCCGGCACGGCGCTGCACGCCGGCATATGGCTGGTCGAGAACCACTTCGCCCTGCGCATCGCGGACGACAATGGCGGCCTGGCGACCATCCGGCGAAGGCAGCAGGACGACGCGCTCGCTGACGCAACCGGCCATCAGCGATCCGGCGGCGATAACCAGCAACCAATCAGTCTTCATTGCCGCTCCCCGCCTCGATGACGAATTCGGTCCCGCGCACACCGATCACCGAAGTTGGCGTGCGGAAATCGACGGACTCCGGCGTTTCTCTGGCGATTTTTCCGGTCGCCACCGCCAGCGTGCCTTTGCGGACATTGACCGATATCGCCCCGGCGTTGGTCGTGCTGTCGAAGGCGAACTTGTCGAGCACGAACAGCGAATTCGGCCCGGCCGACAGCAGCGTATTGTCGCGCAGCGTCACCCCGACCGAACCATCGGCGCCGGTGCGCACCTTGTCGGCGGCAAATACCGGCGTCCCGACGACGCAGGGAATCCGGGTGCCGCCGCGCTCGATACCGACCTCGCCCTTGCTGTTCTTGACCATTCCCGCCGCCTCGCCTTCCGCGGCCAGGACACCGGCACTGATGCCGGCGACGGCGATTGCCATACAAAAAGTTCTGATGTTCACCGGCATGCTCCAGCTGAATCGCAATCGCGATATTTTATCTTGGTAAAACCTCAGGCGCCGGCACGCAACGCCAGCATGGGCGGCGTCGCGAGCAACTGGCGTACCGCCAGCCAGCCAATGCCGACCGCCAGCACGGCGCCGGCTGCGCCGGCCAGCGGGAAGAGCCAAAGATTCAGCGGCATGGTGAGCTGGAAAACCTTTTGTGCCAGCAACTGGCCGAGCAATGATGCACCACCGGCGGCAATCAGGCCGGCAATGGCGCCGACTACAGCGAGTTCGGCCAGCAATGCCTGGCGCAACTGGGCTCGTCCCGCCCCGAGCGCCCGCATCACCGACAACTCGTAGCGTCGTTCTTCGAATGCCGTGAGCAGCGCCGAAACCAGCACGACCGCGCCGGCCAGCAGCGTGAACAGAAAGATGAATTGCACTGCCAGCGACACCTGGCCCATGATTGCCTGGATCTGGGCGAGGATCGCCCCGACATCGATCAGCGTCAGGTTGGGAAAGCGCGCAACCAGCGCCTGGCCGACTGCGGACTGATTGTCGGCCAGATGGAAACTGGTGATGTAGCTGGCCGGCGCATTGTCGAGTACGCCCGGCGGCGTCAGTACAAAGAAATTGACGCGCATCGAATCCCAGTCGAGCTTGCGCAGACTGCTGACGCGCACCGGCGTTTCCTGGCCGGCGATCACGAACAGCAGTTCATCGCCCAGTTCGATGCCGAGCGTTTTGGCCAGCCCCTCCTCGACCGAGGCGAGCCCCTGGCCGGCTTCGTCCGGAGCGAACCAGCGGCCGGCGCTGATCCGGTTGCCGGGTGGCATCTCGGCTCGCCAGGAGAGGTTGAACTCGCGCTCGATCAGGCGTTGGGCGCGTTCGTCATCCGGGTAACTGTCGGCGCTGACCGGCTGCCCGCCGATTTTCATCAGGCGCCCGCGCACCATCGGCGCCAGTTCGGCCTTGATCCCGCTTTCAGTCAGCAGATCGGCCACCGCCTGGCGTTGATCCGGCTGGATATTGATGACGAAACGGTTCGGTGCGTCGGCCGGCGTCGCCCGCTGCCAGACATCGAGCAGCTCGCCGCGTGTGACGCCGAGGAGTAGCAGCGCCATCAGACCAAGAGCCAGCGCGACAATCTGCAGCGTGCTTGCCGCGGCATGGCGTTCAAGATTGGCCATCCCTTGGCGCCAGCCGAAGCCGCCGCCACGCCGCAGTCCGGCGGCGATACGCACGCTGAGGCGGGCCAGTAACCAGAAAATGCCGAGGGCGCCGGCAAAGCCGGCAATGGCGTAGAAACCGAGCCGCAAGTCGCCCGAAACCAGCAGCAACAGGCCGCCCAAGGCGATGATCCCGAGCGCGTAACCGCCAAGCAGCGAAGGCTGCGGCGGCCCCAGTTCGCGGCGCAGGACGCGCAGGGTCGGCACCTTGCTCAACTGCAGCAAGGGCGGAAAGGCGAATCCAAACAACAGCACGGCGGCCACTGCCGACCCCTCGGCCAGCGGCAACCAGCCGGCGGCCGGCAGGCGCAAATCGAGCAAGGCCGCCAGCCAGGAGACGAGAGCGAAATGGGCGGCGAATCCGAGCAGGCAGCCAAGCGCCGCGGAAAGCAGCGCCAGCCAGACGAAGAGCGCCGCGTGCAGGCGAATCAACCCCGGCTGCGTGATACCGAGGCAGCGCATCACGGCACAGGCATCGAGATGGCGCTGCATGTAGCGGCGCGCCGCCAGCGCCACCGCGACGGCGGCGAGCACCACGGTCAACAGCGTGGCGAGGCCCAAAAAGCGCTGCGCCCGGTCGAGTACGGTGCGGATTTCCGGACGCGCGTTGCGTGCATCCTCGAGGCGTTCGCCACGTCCCAGGCGCGGTTCGACCCAGTTGCGGAAGCCATCGACCACCGTTGCATCGCCAGCCACCAGGAAACGATAGGTCAGACGCGACCCGGGCTGCACCAGGCCGGTCGCCGACAGGTCATCGAGATGCATCATCAGGCGCGGTGCGAGAGCGAAAAAATTGACGCCGCGATCCGGCTCCAGGGTCAGGATGGCAGTCGCCGGCAAGGCGCTCCGGCCAAGCTGAATCGTCTGTCCCGGCGTCGTCTGCAGCGCGGCCGACAGCCGCTCGTCGAGCCACACGGCGCCGGCCGGCGGCCCGTGTCTGGTCATCTCGCCGGTTTGGCCCGGCTGTTGCGCCTGGCGCAGGCTGCCACGCAGCGGATAGGTGGTGCTGACGGCCTTGATGTCGGCCAGTTGCGCCTGCCCGTTGGCCAGGACCATGCTCGGGAAGGTCACGGTTTCCGCAGTCTGCAGGCCGCGGCGCGCCGCCTCGTCGCGCACGGCCGCCGGCCATGGATGATCGGTCACCAGCAGCAGGTCGCCGCCGATCAGCTGGTGCGCCTCATGCTCCAGCGCCAGGCGGACCCGGTCGGTGAAAAAGCCGACCGCCGTGACGGCCGCGACGGCGACCACCAGCGCGGCGAGCAGCAGGCGCAGTTCGCCTGAACGCAGTTCGCGGCCAAGCAGCCGCCAGGCGAGGCCGCTCATCGTGGCAGGCTGGACCAGCGTGCGCGGAATTCGGCGGGCGCCACAGCCGATCCGTGCAGGAAGCCCTGTAACTGGTGACACCCGGATGCACTGAGGAAGGCGGCCTGCTCGGCGGTTTCGACGCCCTCGGCGACCACCTCGAAATCGAGACTCTTGGCCAGCGCCATGACCGAGCGGATGATCGCCTCGTCCTCGGGGTTGGTACCGATGCCGATGACGAACGAGCGGTCGATCTTGAGCTGCTGCACCGGCAACATTTTCAGATAGCTGAGCGACGAATAACCGGTCCCGAAATCGTCGAGCGCCAGGCTGATGCCGATCTTGCGCAGGCGTTCGAGGAGCGTAAAGGCGTCATCGACGACCATGACCACCGATTCGGTGATTTCGAGCTTGAGCCGCGCCGGCTCGATACCCGTTTCATCGAGAATTTCCAGCAGGGACGGATCTGGCCGCTGCTTTTCAGGATTGAAAAATTCCAGCACCGCCGCCACATGGTCCCCCACCATGACCGGGAATGCAAACCCGCCGTGAAGTCCGGTCTCCCCGGCATGTTTGACCCGGGGAAAAT
>CAZGPO010000066.1:0-731 GCA_964527745.1 uncultured Dechloromonas sp. | reverse complement strand
GACGGCTCGATGCCGGTTTCGTCGAGAATTTCGAGCAGCGTATCGATGAACTCGGGACGTTCAAGCTGTTTGACCGACAGATTCACCGAAACCTGCGGCAACTCGAAGCCGCTCGCCTTCCATTTCATGACCTGGCGGCAGGTTTCGCGCAACACCCAGTTGCCGAGTTCGATGATGATGCCCGACTCTTCGGCCAGCGGAATGAAGCGGGTCGGCGGGACACTGCCGAGTTCCGGGCTTTCCCAGCGGATCAGCGCTTCGGCACCGACCAGGCGCCCGCCTTTGGCCTCGACCTGCGGCTGCAAATGAACAGAAAGCTCACCGTTGCCCAGTGCTCGGCGCAGCAGCGACTCGATCCGGATTTTCTCCTGGGCTTCGCGCGTCATTTCCGGCGTATAAAAGTGGAACTGCCCGCGTCCCATCGCCTTGGCACGATACATCGCGGAATCGGCGTTGCGCAGCAGGTCGCCGACCGACGTGCCGTCGGTCGGGAAAACACTGATCCCGACCGACGCCGACAGGTAGAGATCGTGCCCGCCAAGCTGGAACGGGCGGTCGAAGGCGGCGATCACCTCGCGCGCCAGCATCGCGACATCGTCTTCGCTGCGTACCGCTTCCATGACGCAGATGAACTCGTCGCCGCCGAGACGGGCCAGCATGTCGACCAGCGGCACATTCTCCCCCATCCAGGCCGCCACAGAAACTAGGAGTTCCTCGCCCACCTCGGGGCC
>CAZGPO010000065.1:7194-10722 GCA_964527745.1 uncultured Dechloromonas sp. | reverse complement strand
TCGAGTAACCATAACGGATGTCTTTCCGGATATTGACGCCTATGCAATCAAGATTACCAGAAGCAGGGCGCCATATTGCTGGACATTCCTTCGGACGGGGCCAGCGTCCGCTGTGGAGCACTGTTGCCGACAGGTGGCTCCTGGCCGGTTGTTGCCTGATCCCACTGGAGTTTCGGCTGGTCTGGTTTCGGCAATTGGACTGAGCTTTCACCATGCCCAGATAATTTGGAATTTACCCGAATTTCGGCGTCGACCGTGCCAGCCTAGCCCCAAGTCGCGCCGGAAAGTTAGCGTCAACGGCAGCCTGTCACGGATTTGTCATCACGGCGTCACGGGCATTTCACGGAGTCTGGCTATGGTGGCGCCATGCCACGGGTCAGATCCTTATTCCTGTCCGACATCCACCTCGGCACGCGGGCGTGCCAGGCCGATCGTCTTCTCGATTTTCTGCGCGAACACCCGGCTGAACAGACCTATCTGATCGGCGACATCGTCGATTTCTGGGCCATGAGCCGCAGCATCTGCTGGACACCGGCGCAGAACACGGTGGTCCAGAAACTGCTGCGCCGGGCGCGCCAGGGCGAACGGGTGGTGTTCATTCCAGGCAATCACGACGAGGCGCTGCGCGACTACTGCGGCACGGTCTTCGGCGATATCGAGGTGGTCGACGAGCTGATTCATGAGACCGCCGATGGCCGGCGCTTCCTGCTGATCCACGGCGACCAGTTCGATCAGGTGACGCGCCATCACCGCTGGGTCGCGGTGCTTGGCGACCATGCCTACAATCTGTTGGTCCGCATGAATCACTGGCTGTCATGGGTGCGCCGCCGACTGGGCGTCTCCGGCTACTGGTCGCTGGCCGGCTATGCCAAGCGCAAGGTCAAGACCGCGCTCAGCTTTATTTTCGATTTCGAGGAATCAGCCATTCATCACGCCCGCGAGCGCGGACTCGACGGCGTCATCTGCGGCCATATCCACTGGGCGACGATGCGCGAGATCGACGGCCTCGCCTACATCAATTGTGGTGACTGGGTCGATTCCTGTACGGCGATCGCCGAGCACTTCGACGGCCGTCTCGAACTGATTGCCTGGGGCTGGCAGCCCGCAGCGCATCCGGAACTGAAACCGGCGGCGGCGCCTGTTCCATCGGCGCCGCTCCCGGCCCCTGTCGCGGCGCGCCAGATGTTCAGTGAAGGAGCAGAGGCCTGAAATGCGCATTCTGATGGTTTCCGATGTCTATTTTCCGCGGGTCAATGGTGTATCGACCTCGATCGAAACCTTTCGCCGTACGCTGGACGGGCTTGGTGTCGAGGTCCGGCTGGTCGTTCCGCGCTATGGTGACGAGCCTGAGGAGGCTGGCGTCATTCGTGTCGCCGGAAGGCCGGTGCCGGGTGACCCGGAAGACCGGCTGGTTGGCTGGCCGGCGATGCATCGTGCGGTGCTGGAAGCGGCCGGCGACTGTGACCTGATCCATGTCCAGACGCCGTTCGTCGCCCATTACGCCGGCCTCAAGGCGGCACGCACGCTGGGGCTACCGGTGGTCGCCACCTATCACACGCTGTTCGAGGAATACCTGCAGCATTACGCGCGACTGATCCCCGCTGGCTGGCTGCGCGGCCAGGCACGGGCCTTTTCGCGGCGCCAGTGCAATGCGCTGGATGCGGTGGTCGTGCCGTCGACGGCAATGCGCGAGCGCCTGGAATCCTATGGCGTGACCAAGCCGTTGCATGTGCTGCCGACCGGCATTCCGACGGCCCGCTTTGCCCGCGGTGACGGAGCGGCCTTCCGCGCCCGGCATGGCATTCCGCCGGGCCAGCCGGTAGCGTTGTTCGTCGGGCGGGTCGCGCATGAAAAGAATATCGGCTTCCTGCTCGAAGCCATGGTGCATACCCGTCGCCAGTGCCCGGATGCGCTGTTGCTGGTGGCGGGCGAGGGGCCGGCCAAGGTAGATCTGCAGGCCCGGGTCGACCCGCTCGGGCTGGCGGATGCGGTCCGTTTCATCGGTTACCTCGACCGCCGCGACGCCTTGCCGGACTGCTATGCGGCGGCCGATGTCTTTGCCTTCGCCTCGCGCACGGAAACGCAGGGCCTGGTGTTGCTCGAAGCGATGGCCGCCGGCCTGCCCGTGGTCGCACTGTCCGAAATGGGAACGACGGATATCCTCGACGCCGGACGTGGTGCGATATCGCCGCCGGCCATTCCGCAGGTCTTCGGTGAAGCCTTGGCGCAAGTCCTGAATCACCCGTCGGCCTGGCAACACTTGGGCGACGATGCGGCGCAGTATGCCCGTGAATGGTCGGACATCGCCATGGCCAGCCGCATGGCGGAACTCTATCGCCGGATGGCGACCCCGGAATTTGCCTCTGAACAGCCGTTGACCGCGCCGCGCAGCAAGTCCGCCTGGGGGGCGACAGCCTGACCGGGTGCGCCAGGGTCAGTGGCTGGCCGCGCTGCCGACCAGTTGATTGACGGCGCGCAGGCGCTCGGCCATGACGCGCATGACTTGGGTGGCAAAGAAAGGCGTCTGCTGAACCAGAAACTGGAAGCGCTTTTCGTCTACCGCGACGAACTCGCAGTCGCTGGTGGCGACCACGGTCGCTGAGCGCGGCCCTGGCGAGACGATCCCCATTTCGCCGACGATGCTTCCATGCTGCAGGGACTCGACGACCTGGCCATTGACCATGACGTCAGCCGTGCCCTTGCTCAAGACGAACATCAGGTGCCCTTCTTCGCCGGCACTGAACAGGGGTTGACCGGCGGGAACCTGGATGATCGTCGGATTGTGCGAAAAGAGTTCGAAGAAAATCATGTCCGGCGCTTTCCTGGGGGCTGAAAAATTTCTTTTAGCATAGTGTCCGGACTTTTTTCTTTACAGAATTGTTACAGCCGTGGCGTCGATGAGCCGTTTCGAGGAATGATCATCGGCAATTCTTACCGTGATGTGACAGCAACTGTCATTACGGCGTAGTGCGGGCTGATTATCGTGAGCGCCATTACGGAGCCGCGATGCAAGAACCAACACCGCACAAACTGGGCCTCGATCCGGCCAACGAATCCCCCTTCAAGGGCAAGACCGGCTTGCGCCGGGTCTGGAATGCCCTCAGCTATTCGCTGGCCGGCCTCAAGGCGGCCTACCTGTGCGAGGACGCCTTCCGCCAGGAGGTCTGGCTGGCGTTGCTGCTGATTCCCGCGGCATTGCTGCTGCCGTTACCGTGGCTGGGCCGCGGCCTGATGATCGCCAGTGTTTTGCTGGTGCTGGTGGTCGAACTGCTCAATTCGGCCATCGAGGCGGTGGTCGACCGCGTCAGCCTGGAAAATCACCGTCTCGCCAAGCGTGCCAAGGACATCGGCAGCGCGGCGGTGCTGGTGGCGCTGTTCAATGTGCTGGTGGTCTGGGTTTGCGTCTGGCTGGAGTCGGCATGAGGACACTGGATATCGCGTTCGTCACCGAGACTTACCCGCCCGAAGTCAATGGCGTGGCGATGACGGTCGGCCGCCTGGTCGGCGGCTTGCGCGAACGTGGCCATC
>CAZGPO010000065.1:0-7184 GCA_964527745.1 uncultured Dechloromonas sp. | reverse complement strand
GCCGCGGCAGGGCAGAGACGACAGCGACAGCGAACATGAACTGGCGCTGTCGGGCCTGCCCTTGCCGGGCTATCCCGGCTTGCGTTTCGGTTTGCCGGCCGGTCGGCGTCTGGCGCGACATTGGCTGCAACGGCGTCCGGATTTTGTGCATGTGGTCACCGAAGGTCCGCTCGGCTGGTCGGCGGTAAATACGGCACGCCGTCTCGGGATTCCGGTGACCTCCGGATTTCACACGAATTTCGACCGCTACAGCGCCCATTACGGGGTCGGCTGGATGCGGCCTGCCGTGGCCGCCTACTTGCGTTCGTTGCACCGCCGGACACTGGCGACGATGGTGCCGACCGCCGCACTGGCCGGCGAACTCGCAGGATCGGGCATTGCCGGGGTGCGGGTGGTCGGGCGTGGCGTCGATACGACGCTCTATGACCCGGCGCGTCGCTCGCATGCCCTGCGTTCAAGTTGGGGTGCGTCGGGACAGGCGCCGGTCTGTCTCTACGTCGGACGATTGGCGCCGGAGAAAAACCTGGCGCTGGTGCGCAAGACTTTCAAGGCGATCCAGGCACACCATCCGGCAGCATGCATGGTCTGGGTTGGCGATGGCCCGTCAGCCAAACAATTGGCGAGCGAAGATCGGGATCACCATTTTGCCGGCTTGAGGCTGGGCGAGGACCTGGCCGCACATTACGCCAGCGCCGATCTCTTTCTGTTCCCAAGTCTGACCGAGACCTATGGCAACGTGGTGCCCGAGGCGATGGCCAGTGGCTTGCCGGTGCTTGCCTTTCGCAGTGCCGCAGCCGCCGAGCTGATCCGCGACCGGGTCGATGGTCTGGCCGTGTTACCCGGCGACGAGAATGCCTATGTTGCCGGGGCGCTCGAACTCGCTTTGTCCATGGACGGCCTGGCGATATTGGGGCGCTCGGCCAGGGAAGCCATGCTGCCGCGTAATTGGGGCTGCGTGGTGGATTCCTTCGAGGCAGTCGCCAGCGAGGTGCTGGCGCGCTGACTTCCGCTGGTGGCTGGCGCCGTCCGTGGCGCCAGTCGGCCTACTTCCAGAGTTCCAGTTTGTCGCCCTGGCCCTTCATGTGCTCGGCCTTGTTCTGCAGGAATCGCTGGAATTCCGGTTCCTTGCGGTAAGCACCGCTACCGACATACTCGAACGACGACGCAAAGTGGAAGGGGCGCACATAGGCTTCGAGGCGGAAAACCTCCTTGCCGGTATTATCAAAAAACAGCACGCTCGGGGTGTAGCTGACCTTTAGGAATTTGGCCCACTCCTTGGCGGTGCTGGGCTTGCTGTTCGGGGTCACGATGGCCTCGCCGCTGGATAGCGCGAAGCGCGCGACGTCGAATTGTTTGAGCGCAGCCAGCGTGTTTTCGCGCTTGAAACCTTCGTCGTGCAGTTCGTCGCAGGGGGCGCAGTGGGTGGTTTCGAACAGCACCGCAAGCGGCTTGCCACCGGGTTTGCGGCGCAAATCGAGGGGCTGGCCGGCGGCTGCCTTGAGAAAGAAGGGTTCCTCGGTCAATGTCGCCCGCGCGCCGGTGGCCGGCACGGCCTGCATGTGCTCGGCAAAACTTGTCTTGCCCTCCAGTTTTTGCGCTGAATAGTCGAGCGCGGCGGAAAAGCGATGCGGCGGGTAATAGCCGTTGATCCGCGCGATGGTCGTGCCCTTCTCGTCGAGGAGAAGGATGGTGGGCGTGAACTGCACCTTGAGATGTTTGGCGAGATCCTTTTCCTTGCGCGTCACGCCGTCGAACCAGACGGTTTCGCGGTCGCCCCAGATATTGAGGCCGATGGCGACGAATTTCGCCTTGGTCTTGTCGACAATCGCTTTCTGTGTGAAATTGGTTTCGAGCAAGGTCTTGCAGTACGGGCAGCCTTCCTGGCCGAAATAAAGCAACAGGCGCTTGCCGCCGGCTTTGGCGCTGGCGGCATCTTCGGGGAAATTGAGGAAGGTTTCGACGAAGAATGGCGGCAACTCCACCGCGTCCGGGCTGCCTGCCGCCTGTGCAAGTGCTGGCGTCGGCAGCAGGGTGGTAAATGAAAACACGGCAACAGCAAGTGCGGCGAACAGATGATTTTTCATTTCTGGGTCTCCTGCGGTTTGATCCTTGGCCGCGCTTGGCCGACGGGGAGAGTGTATTTTGGCATGCCGATTGTTACAATGCTCGTCTTAAGACTCCTCCAGCGTCGGCCGGACACCCACGGGATGATTGGCCGTTTCCTTTGTTCCTACATTCGAGATCAAGATGCAACCTACGGTCAAACCCAAGAATCCCAATTTCTCCTCTGGTCCGTGCAGCAAGCGTCCGGGCTACAACGTCGCCAACCTGCAACTCGATACCCTGGGTCGTTCGCATCGCTCGGCACTGGGCAAGAAGGCGCTGGGTCTGGCGTGTTCCGAAACGGCGCGCATTCTGGGCCTGCCGGAAGGTTACCGGGTCGCCGTGGTGCCGGCTTCGGACACCGGTGCGGTAGAGATGGCGATGTGGTCGCTGCTCGGGCAGCGCGGTGTCGATGTGCTGGCCTGGGAGTCCTTCGGTTCGGGCTGGGCAACCGACATCATCAAGCAGCTCAAGCTGCCTAACGTCAATAAGCTCGATGCACCCTACGGCGAGATATCCGACCTGGCGCGCGTCGATTTCAACAACGATGTCGTATTTACCTGGAACGGCACGACTTCCGGGGTCAAGGTTCCCAACGGCGACTGGATCGCTGCCGACCGTGCCGGCCTGACCATCTGCGATGCGACTTCCGCCGTGTTTGCGATGGAACTGCCGTGGGACAAGCTCGATGTCGTGACCTACTCCTGGCAAAAGGTGCTGGGCGGCGAAGGCGCGCACGGCATGCTGATCCTGAGTCCGCGCGCGGTGGCCCGGCTGGAAAGCTATTCGCCGCCGTGGCCGATGCCGAAGATTTTCCGCATGACCTCGGGCGGCAAGCTCATCGAGGGGCTGTTCCGCGGCGAAACCATCAACACGCCGTCGATGTTGTGCGTGGCCGATTATCTCGATGCCCTGGCCTGGGTCGACAGCATCGGTGGCGTGCCGGGAACCGTCGCCCGCAGCGAAGCCAATCTCAAGGTCATCGCCGATTTCGTCGCTGCCAACGACTGGATTTCCTTTCTCGCCAAGGACCCCGCCACGCTTTCCAACACCAGCGTCTGCCTGACTCTTGACATCAGCGAGGAGCAGGTCAAGAAGCTGGTCAAGCTGCTCGCCGAACACGGTGCTGCTTATGATATCGGTGCCTACAAGGACGCGCCGGCAGGTATTCGCATCTGGTGCGGCGCCACCGTGCAGAGCGAAGATTTGCAGGCATTGCTGCCGTGGCTGAGCTGGGCCTACAACGAGGTCAAGGCCTGATTCAGGACAGATGCAGCGTCGGAGCGGCGCTGCCGCAAATAACAATCAGGGAGGCAAAACTCATGTTCAAGATTCGCACATACAACAAGATTTCCGTAAAGGGGCTGGAGCGTTTTTCGCGCCAGGACTACGAGGTGGGCAGCGACATCGGTCATCCCGATGCCTTTCTGCTACGCAGCCAGAAGCTGCAAGGCGTGGAAATCCCCGAGACCTTGCTGGCGGCGGCGCGCGCCGGTGCCGGGGTGAACAATGTTCCGGTCGCCGAGTACAGCAAGCGGGGCATTGTCGTGTTCAACACACCGGGCGCCAACGCCAATGCGGTCAAGGAACTGGTGATGGCCGGCATGTTGCTGGCCACGCGCGGCATACTGCCCGGGCTGTCGTATGTCCAGTCGCTCACCAGCATGACCGATGCGGCGGAAATGGCCCAGTTGCTGGAGAAGGAAAAGTCGCGCTTCGCTGGCGGCGAGATCAAGGGCAAGACCCTGGGTGTCGTCGGCCTGGGGGCGATTGGCTCGATGGTGGCCGACATGGCGCTGGCCATGGGCATGAAAGTCATCGGCTTCGATCCGGCGCTGTCGATCGATGCCGCCTGGCGTTTGTCGAACGCGGTCGGCCGCATGGAGAACCTGTCCACACTGCTCTCCCGTTCCGATTACGTCTCCCTGCATGTGCCGGCGTTGGAGGCGACGCGCCACCTGATCAACGAGGATGCGCTGGCCTCGGTCAAGAAGGGTGCGGTTCTGCTCAATTTTGCCCGTGAATCCATCGTCGACCCCGCCGCTGTGCTGCGCAGTCTCGACCAGGGTAATCTGGGCGTCTACGTCTGCGACTTCCCCGAGCCGGCCATGCTCGGGCGCAGCGATGTGATCGCCATGCCGCACATCGGTGCCAGTACCGAGGAGTCCGAGGAGAACTGCGCCGTGATGGCGGCCAACCAGATCATGGATTACCTCGAAAACGGCAACATCGCCAATTCGGTCAATTTCCCGGCGGTAAACATGGCCCGTTCGCCGGGTACGTCGCGCATCACTTTTGCCAACGAAAATGTCTCGGGTGTGCTGGGCAATGTGCTGTCGATCCTGGCCGAGCACAAGGTCAATGTTATTGACATGATGAACAAGAGTCGTGCCGAACTGGCCTTCAACATCATCGATGTGGAAAACAGCCCGGGTGCTGCAGTGGTCTCGGCGATCGAAGCTACGCCGCACGTGATTCGCGTGCGGGTTCTTGATGCCTGACCGGGCAATGGGTAGTTTCTAGGCGACGGCCGTCAGACCCGGCTTAAGATCGTCGCGCTCAAGGCGGGTCAATTCTGCCGACAGCGCGGCCTGCTGGCCGGCGGTGATCATGCGTAATCCTGCGTGCCATTCGTACTTGATGTTGCTCGCGCTGACTTTCGCGCAGAACAGCGCGTAAGCCATCTTGTTCAGGTCGGAATGCTTGATGCGGCGGCCGTCACCGAGAGTGGCGACGAAAATATTCTTGACGAGAGTGATGCTTGCATGACTTGCCATGGCACTTTTTCCTGGTGGGTTGTCTGTTACTGCCGGGATTTTCCAGTAACCGGTGACCATGATGCCAAGTCATGCCATTAACATCCGTGAGCGATTTCACGGATTGGATGAAATAAAGAGAGTGTGACTTCCGGTACGGTAAGCGTGCGGGCGACGCTCCGTACACCGCCAATCACAACCAGATCGTATGTCCCTGACTATTGGGCAAGTGGTACCACGATATCTCACTGCCCGGCAACAGTGCGCCCAGCGCCAGGCTCAGGATGGAAATCAGGATGCCGGCGAAAAAAGCGGTCCAGAATCCGGATATCGAAAACCCCCGAACCAGTGCCGAAACCAGCAAGAGCATGATCGCGTTGATCACCAGGAGAAAAAGGCCGAGTGTAAGTACGGTCAGGGGTAGCGTGAGAATGATGAGAATCGGTCGGATGACCGCATTCGCAAAGCCGAGAAGAAGCGCCGAAACGATCAGTGAAGAGGAACTGGCAAAGCGAATGCCGCTGAACACATGGCTGGCAACCCAAAGGGAAACGGAAGAGATTCCCCATAGCAGGAGGAAATAAATCAAATTGTCGAGCATGTCATCAGTGTCGATTGGTTGGTAACGATAAATAGTCTACAGCGACTCTGCTTTGGCAGGTGGCCACCAAAGGACGAAAGCCCCGTACCGGGGGGAGTACGGGGCTTTCGAGACGGCCTGTTGACAGGAGGGGGAGGGTAGGCCGCCTAGGCTGATGTCTGGTCAGCTCATGAATGCAGGATATCTGCCTGATGCTGGCAACTCAAGTAACCGATTGCAACGGTGTGTGTCGAGTTGTGCATGGAAAAGCGTTTTTGGAAGGATAATGTGGCATGAACGAACGCCGCAGAGACGTCCGCATTCGCGCCCGCATTCAGTGCAATCTGATGATTTCGGCAACCGGCAGGCGCTTTTCCGGAAACACCAAAAACATATCCATGGGCGGGGCTGAATTCGAAGCCTCAGAGTCGATGACGCGACCGGGCAATACCGTAACTGTGGGCACCCCGGCCATGCTTACCTTCATGCTGCGCCGGGGAGGGGCTTTTCAGGAACTCAAAATGCAATGCAGGGTCCGCTTCGTCTCGGCCAATCTGGCCGGTCTTGAATACACCGCATCCGTGCCGACCCTTGAGCAACGGAGCGCTTTGAATAAAATGCTTGAAACCCGTTCAAATCGTCTGGATTGAGGCTTCCCGGGGTAAATCCCTACTTCGAGGCCGGCGGCTTAACGCCGGGTTTCCGTCCTGGTGCCGGGCGCGGGATGAAGCCGGCAATCCTGCACTGAAAGCCTTCGACGGGCTTGCCGTTGGTGTAGCTGGTGACGCTGCAGCGGGAGATATCTCCCTGAGCCGACAATTGCGAAAGGGAGGTCCTGACTTCGGCAAGGGGAATTCCGGTGGCTGCCGCAATCTCCAGATCGAGCAGTTGGCCATGTTTCTTCAGGTATTCGTAAACCTCGGAAGTGTGCATTTGGAATCCTTTTCTTAAATGTCGGCTGAAAAGCCGGTACTGCAGGTGCTGCGGTAGATCAAAAAATCAGTAAAGCAATAAGCCATCCCGGAGGATGACCTGCTGCAGTTTTGCTGGTGGGCCCGCAGGGACTTGAACCCTGGACCAAAGGATTATGAGTCCTCTGCTCTGACCAACTGAGCTACAGGCCCGAAGTCTTCAGGTGCCGTTCGTGTCCAGGAAACTGCGCAACTTGTCGGAACGGCTTGGGTGGCGCAGCTTGCGCAGGGCCTTGGCTTCTATCTGGCGAATGCGCTCGCGGGTGACGTCGAACTGCTTGCCGACTTCTTCCAGCGTGTGGTCGGTATTCATTTCGATGCCGAAGCGCATGCGCAGGACCTTGGCTTCGCGCGTGGTCAGCGTGTCCAGAATATCCTTTGTCACACCGCGCAGGCTGGAGAACATTGCCGCGTCGGCCGGGGCCAGGGTATGCTGGTCCTCGATGAAGTCGCCGAGATGTGAATCGTCGTCGTCGCCGATCGGGGTTTCCATCGAGATCGGCTCCTTGGAGATTTTCATGATCTTGCGGATCTTCTCCTCGGGCATGTCCATTTTCTTGGCCAGCGTCGCCGGATCGGGTTCGGCGCCCGTTTCCTGCAGGATCTGACGGCTGATCCGGTTCATCTTGTTGATCGTTTCGATCATGTGTACCGGGATGCGGATGGTCCGTGCCTGATCGGCGATCGAGCGGGTGATCGCCTGGCGGATCCACCACGTCGCGTAGGTCGAGAACTTGTAGCCGCGGCGGTATTCGAACTTGTCCACCGCCTTCA
>CAZGPO010000064.1:0-10812 GCA_964527745.1 uncultured Dechloromonas sp. | reverse complement strand
GGCTGTCCAGAATCGTCGGCATTGCCCATGTGTCGAGTGCGGCGGAGGATATGGCGCCCTACCTGACCGATTGGCGCGGGCGTTATCGTGGCGCCGCGCAATGCGTCGTGCGTCCCGGAAACAGCGCCGAGGTGGCGGCCGTCGTCAAAGCCTGCGGCGAAGCCAACGTGCCGATCGTTCCGCAGGGCGGCAACACCAGCCTGTGCGGCGCGGCGACGCCGGATGGCGCAGGCCGTGCGGTGGTCGTCAGCCTGAGCCGCCTGAACCGCATCGTTGCGGTCGACCCGCAAAACAACACCATTTCCGTCGAAGCCGGCTGCGCGCTGGCCGCCGTTCAGGCAGCCGCGCGCGCCACCGACCGTTTGTTTCCGCTGGCCTTGGCCTCGGAAGGCAGTTGCCAGATTGGCGGCAACCTGTCCACGAATGCCGGCGGCGTCCAGGTGCTGCGTTATGGCAATATGCGCGAACTGACGCTGGGCCTCGAAGTTGTGCTGCCCGATGGCGAAATCTGGGACGGCCGGCGTGGCCTGCGCAAGGACAACACCGGCTACGACCTGAAGCAGTTGTTCATCGGCGCCGAAGGAACACTCGGCATCATTACCGGCGCCGTGCTGAAACTCTTTCCGCTGCCGAAAACGCAGGTGACATGTTGGCTCAATGTCGCGTCGCCCGGCGTTGCGGTCGACCTGCTCAATTCGGCAAAAAATACCTTCGATGCGCGGTTGACCGCTTTCGAGTTGGTCTCCGAAACTTCGCTTGGCCTGGTGTTGAAAAACATCCCGGCCAGTGCACGGCCAACGGTGCGGAGCCCGTGGTACATCCTGGCCGAATTTTCCGAGGCCGATCCGGCTGCCGTCGAACGCTGGCTGGCGAGACAAATGGATGCCGGGGGCGTGGCCGACGCGGTGATTGCGCATTCCGAAGCGCAGGCGAAAAGACTGTGGGACTTGCGCGAGAACATCTCTGAAGCGCAGAAGATCGAGGGCATCAGCATCAAGCACGATGTCGCGGTGCAGGTATCGTCGATTCCGGCGTTTCTGGAGCAAGCCGACGCCGCGCTGGAACGGGCATTCCCGGGCATCCGCGTCGTCGCCTTCGGCCATGTCGGCGACGGCAACCTGCACTACAACCTGTCGAAGCCCGATGCGCAGGAAAACGCTGCCTTCATCGCCGCCCAGCCCGCGGTCAATCGCATCGTCCATGATGCGGTCCACGCGCTGAACGGTTCGATTTCCGCCGAGCATGGCATCGGCCAGTTGAAGCGCGAGGAACTGCTGCGCTACAAGAGCCCGGTCGAGATCGCCCTGATGCGCACCATCAAACAGGCGCTCGACCCGCGCGGGCTGATGAATCCGGGGAAGGTGGTTTAGCGGGGCGGGGGTGTTTCAGCCCCCGTGTCGTTCCCTATTGTCCCCGATCCGGGAGGGCAAGGCCTATGTCGCTGCCGACATCAATCCGGCCAGCTGGCCCAGCTTCAAGGCGAACGGCGTGGTCACTCGCATCCCGCTATGCGCGGCGTGCGCTCGCAACGACCTCTCGGCGGCCGCCACGCTTGCCCGAAAATAGAGTCCCCGTTCAAATTCGCGGCGACCAGCAATGATATGGTCATGCTGACTAGCGCTCCGGAACAGCCATGACAGTTCGTAACCTCGAATACCTCTTCCGGCCCGGCTCGATCGCTGTGATTGCCGAGCCTGAGGAGCCCAGTAGCTATGCCGACCTGGTGCAGCGCAACCTCGCCGCCGGTGGCTTCACCGGCCCGCTCGCCCTGGTTGCCGCCAGGCGTGCGACGCGCCTGCGCTTGGGGCCGCGCGTGCGCGTCGACCCCTTGCCCTTCGTGCCCGACCTCGCGCTCATCTGCGCCCATTTCGAGAGCATTCCGGCCATTGTCGCCCAGCTCGGCGAACGCGGCGTGCGCGCCGCGATTATCGGCCCGTCGATCCGCGACAAGCTCAGCGCAACCGAGTTTTCCGCAGTGCGCAAGGCGATCCTCGAAGCGGCGCGGCCGCACCTGATGCGCCTGCTCGGCTCGGGTAGCGGCGGACTCCTGGTACCCGGACTCGGCATCAACGCCAGCATCTCCCCGATCGCCGCCCGGCCCGGCAAGATCGCGCTGGTCGCGCAGTCCGCCTCGGTCACCACGGCGATCATCGACCGGGCCGCGAGCACCGGGGTCGGCTTTTCGACCATCGTCCACCTTGGAGCCAGCCTCGACGTCGATCTGGCCGACGTCATCGACTGGCTGGCCGACGATCCCGATACCGAGCGCATCCTCGTCCAGTTCGACAGCGTAGCCGCTGGGCGCAAGTTCATGTCGGCGGCCCGGGCGGCGGCGCGCAACAAGCCGGTGGTCGCCATCCGCGCCGGCCGCCTGGCTGCCGGGCCGGCCGGCAAAGCCCCGTTCTCGGCCAGCGATGTCCATGACGCGGCGCTGCGCCGCGCCGGCTGGGTGAGCATCCCGACGCTGGGTAACATCCTCGAGGCGCTCGAGGCGATGGCGCGTATCAGGCCGATGGCCGGCGACCGCCTGGCCATCGTCGCCAGCGGCAGCGGCCTGGCCAGCCTTGCCGTCGAGGCGCTCGTTCGGCGGGGTGGCAAGCGCGTGGCGCTCGCCGGCGACACCGTGCGCCGCCTGGCCGGCGTGCTCAAAACCAGGGCCACGCTCGGCAATCCGCTGATCCTGCCGCCTGGTGCCGGGCCGCTTGTCTGGGGCCAGGTCGTCGCCGCGTTGCTCGCCGATGGCGGCACCGATGCGGTGATGACCGTCTGCTCGCCGTCGCCGTTCGCGCCGCCGGCCGAGGTTGCTGTCGAAATCGGCCGTGTCTGTGCGGGCAGCGAGCGCAATGTATTTACTTGCTGGGTGGGCGGCGACTCGATGCTCGAAGCGCAGCGCATCGTCGCCGAGCTCGGCCAACTCGCTTTCGACTCCCCCGAGTCGGGCGTGGCTGCCTTCGCCGGGCTGCTCGATTACTACCGCAACCGCGAGCTGCTGATGCAGATGCCGCAGTCGCTGCCCGAGGGCTATGCGACCGACACGGCGGCTGCCCATGGCGTGGTCGGCGAGGCACTGGCCGCCGGTGCGGACATGCTCACCCCGCGCCAGGCCAGCCGCCTGCTCAAGGCCTACGGCATCAATGCCGCCGAATACACGGCGGCGGCCAGCGTCGAGGCGGCGATCGAGGTGGCCAACACCATCGGCTATCCGGTCGACCTCGACCTGCTGGCTGGTAGCAGCGAGACGCTGGGCGAAACCGCGACCGAGCTGCGCTCGCCGGCGGACATCGAGGCTGCCGTGCGTGCCTTGCGCGCTGCCGTGCGCCATGCCCATCCGGGGCTACGCATGCATGGCTACCGGTTGCGCCGCAGCGCGGCACTCCGGATCATTCCGCCGCTGCGCATCGGCGTCGCCGAGGACAAGGTGTTCGGTCCGGTGATTTACCTCGGGCCCAGCGTGCATGCCGGCGGCGGACGCATCGTTGTCGGCCTGCCGCCGCTCAACCTCAATCTTGCCCAAGAATTGGTCTCGCGCAGCCGCTTCGCCGAGGATGCACCGGCCGACCGGCGTGTCGCGCTGGAGGCGGCGGCGAGCAATGCGCTGGTTCGCCTCTCGCAGCTGCTCACCGAAGTCGACGAAGTGGTCGCCATCGACATCGACCCGCTCAATGTCGAGCCCGGCGGGGTCGTTGCCCTGGAAACCGCAGTGCACGTCGAGAAGCGCGGCCGCCATCTTGGCCTCAGGCGCTTCGCCATCCGCCCCTATCCGAAGGAGCTCGAGCGCGAGGTCGAGTGGCAAGGCCGTCAGCTGTTGCTGCGGCCGATCCGTCCGGAGGACGAGAACACGCTGGGCGACCTGCTCACCTCGCTGGCCGCCGAGGATTCGCGCATGCGCTTCTTCGACACCATGCGCAAGCTGCCGCGCCAACTGCTGGCGCGCTTTACGCAGATCGACTACGAGCGCGAGATGGCGCTGGTCGCCATCGAAAGCGACGCGAACGGCGGCGAACGCTCGCTCGGCGAAGTGCGCGTCGTCGCAGACCCCGACAATGTCGTCGCCGACTTCGCCCTGGTCGTCAGTTCTTCACTCAAGGGCAAGGGGCTGGGGCGGCTGCTGATGGCCGGCATCATCGACTATGCGCGCAGCCGTGGCATCCACGAACTGCACGGCGAGACGCTGGCCGGCAACCTGCGCATGCAGGGCCTGGCCCGGCACTGCGGCTTCTCCGTCCAGGCTGGTGCCGATCCGGGAACGGTCGACCTGCGCCTGGTTCTGCACGAGAAGGCACACGCCGGGTGAAATATGGCGCGGCCAGCCCCGCGTCATCAAGAAAATCGGCAGATTTCCGGCGTCGACCGCGACGGTCCGACGGAGCGTTCGTTCAAGTCACTGTGTGGTGCGAAACCTTGTTCAATTGGTGCGCTACTTCGAAAATTGATCCTTCAAGTCGCATTTGGTAACCGGCGTTGGCGGGTCGCGGCATTGGCGCGACCAGCAGAAGAGCGCGAAGCTGCCGCGGTCGGCGCCTAGGCCGGCGACGATCAGGTAGCTGGCGCCGACCCGTTCGATGTTGCGGATGCCGCGCCGGTCAAGGTCGAGTTCGATCGGGGGGCCGAAGCGGGCGCGGCAGCTGCCGACGCTTCACACGGGCCGCTATAGGTCGCCGGCTGCTGCGCGCCCGAGTGCGCTGGCAGGCTGATGGCAAGCAGAGCCGCGAGAGCAGATTTCATAAGCGCTTTCAAATTGCTCTCCTGTTTCCCGGCAAGCTGGTCTAGCCGATTCCGGCCAGTTAATCGGCGAGGGGCAGGGTGATGACGAACTCGGTGAGTTGTCCGGATGAACTGGCGGCAATGCCGCCGCCGTGGGCGACGACAATGGAACGGGCGATGGCCAGCCCGAGGCCGCTGCCTTCGCCGCCTTGGTCGGCGCGGACGAAGCGCTCGAAAATCGTCCGCAGGGCTTCAGCAGGAATCTGCGGGCCGGAATTGCCGACGACGATTTCCGCCATGCCGTCGCGTCGGCGTACCGCCAGTGTTACGCGGCCGGTGGGCGGGGTGTGGTGGATGGCATTGACCAGCAGATTGCCGATGGCCCGTTGCAGCATCAGCCGGTCGCCACGGATCGCCAGGTTTTCGCCGTCCAGCCCAAGCTGAAGGTGCTCGGCCAGGATGCCGTAGTAATCCACCAGTTGGCGGCACAGGTCCGTCAAGCCGAGCGTCTCTCGATGCGGAATGACCAGCCCGTGCTCGGCCTTGGCGAGGAGCAGCATGTCGGCGATCATCCGTGACAACCGTTCGTATTCCTCGAGATTCGAGGCCAGCAGGTCGCGGTATTCGTCGCTGTCGCGCGGTTTGATCAGCGAGACCTCGGTCTGCATGCGCAGCGCGTGGAGCGGCGTGCGCAGTTCGTGGGCGAGGTCGGCGGAAAAGTCGGACAGGCGCTGAAAGGATTCCTCCAGCCGGCCGAGCATGGCGTTGAAGGCGCTGACCAGTTCGGCCAGCTCGGGCGGTACGTTCGCCTCCGGGATGCGTTCGGCGAGTTGCCCGGCGGAAATGCGGCCGGCCGCCGTGGCGATTTCCCGTACCGGTTGCATGCCACGGCGCGCCACGGCGATGCCGACGACCATCGTCAACAAGGCCGCCGCGGCCAGCGCCAGCCAGAAATCACGCTGCAGTTCGTCGAGAAAATCGGTGTGGTGGCGGATGTCGCGGGCGACGACGGCGCGCACCGGCGCGCCCCAGGTGGTGTGCACCGACCCGGCGACGACGCGGAAATCGCGGCCATCGAGCGCCAGGCGCACCGGCGTCTCGCCGACGCTGCCGGTCGCGCTGGTCAGGCGGGCCGCCGACCCATCTGCCGGCCAGCGGAAAATCGCCCCTTTTTCACCGTCGACCGCAACCATCACGCCATGCTCGCCGACCAGTGCATCGCCAAGCCGTGCAGCCAGCGCCTCGGGCGAGTTTTCCCGGGCGCCGACATTGCGCACCAGCACCAGCTTGCCGAGCAGTTCGTGGGCGTCGAGTTCGGCCATGTGGGCGTCGGCCGAGCGGCCCAGATAAACGCCCAGCGCCGCGAAGACCAGCGTCGCCAGCAACGCGAAGGCGAGCGACAGGCGCAGCGTGATCGAGTGGCGCCAGCTCGCCACGGTCAGCGGATCTCCATGACGTAGCCCATGCCGCGCAGGGTGTGAATCAGCTTGGGCGTGAAATCGTCGTCCACCTTGGCGCGCAGGCGGCGGATGGCGACCTCGACGACATTGGTGTCGGAATCGAAATTCATGTCCCACACCTGCGAGGCGATGAAGCTGCGCGACAGCACTTCGCCCTGGCGGCGCAGGAAGAGTTCGAGCAGCGCGAATTCCTTGGCCGTCAGGTCGATGCGCTTGCCGGCGCGGGTGGCGCGGCGCTTCAGGACATCGAGTTCGAGGTCGGCGAGGGCCAGCATCCTGACCTCCCTGATCCGGTCGCGGCGTAGCAGGGTGCGCACGCGGGCGAGCAGCTCCGAAAAGGCGAAGGGCTTGACCAGGTAATCATCGGCGCCGAGTTCGAGGCCCTTGACACGATCCTCGACCTGGTCGCGCGCGGTCAGGAACAGCACCGGCAGGTCGCGCCCGGCGGCGCGCAGCGCCTTGAGCACCTGCCAGCCGTCGAGTCCCGGCAGATTGACGTCGAGGATCAGCAGGTCGTGTTCACCGCTCAACCCCTCGTGCATGCCGTCCACCCCGTTGCGGACGAGATCGGCCGTGAAGCCGGCCTCGGCGAGCCCCTGCTTGAGATAGTCGCCAGTCTTCGCTTCGTCTTCGACGATGAGGATTTTCATGGCCGCATTTTGCCCGAGCCGGCGGCGACTTGTTCGCAGATTACAAACTTGTAATTTTGCCGTCAGCGCCATGTCGACCGTGGCAGTCGACAATCGGCGCCTGTCTTCCTGAAAGGAAACCGTCATGCGCCTGATTCTTCCGCTGTTTGTCACGCTGCTTCTTGCCCTCGGCCTGCCAGCCTACGCCCAGCACGACCATGGCAGCCACCAGCCGGCCGCCGCCCAAAATGCGCCGTTGAGCGACGGGCTGGTCAAGAAGGTCGACAAGGCCGCCGGCGAAGTCGTCATCCAGCACGGCCAGCTCGACAGCATCGGCATGCCGCCGATGACCATGGCCTTCGGCGTCGCCGACAAGGCCTGGCTGAACAAGCTGAAAGCCGGCGACCGGATCCGCTTCGCGGCCGAGATGAAGGGTGGCAACGCGATCGTCAGCCGCTACGAAATGGCCAAATGAAACTACTGGCCAGCGCGTTGCTGATCGCCCTGGCGGCGTTTGCCCACGCCGAGCCGCTGCCCGGCGCCAGCGTCGAATCGCTGCTTGCCATCGCCCGCGAAGGCAGCCCGGACGTGCGCATGGTGCGGCTGGAGGCGGAAGCGGCCCAGGAGCGCATCGGCCCGGCCGGCGCGCTGCCCGATCCTTTCCTGCGAGTCGAGCTGGAGAACATCACGCGCGGCGGCACGCAGGAGGCGACCCTGTCGCCGTCGCGGGTTGGCGATACCAAATACCTGCTGGCGCAGCCGCTGCCGTTCTGGGGCAAGCGCGATTTGAAGCGCGAGATTGCCGCTGCCGAGGCCGAGCAGGCCGGCGGGCGCGCCGCCGATACCTGGGCCGAGGTGGCCGGCCGCATCAAGACGCTGTACGCGCAATACTGGCTGACCCACCGGGCGCTGCAACTGACCCGCGAAAACATTGATCTGAGCCGCCAACTGGAGCAGATCGCCCAGGTGCGCTACGCCAGTGGCCTTGCGGCACAGCAGGATGCGATTCGTGCCCAGGTCGAGCGCAGCACGCTCGACAACGAACTGGTCAGCATGGAAACCGATTACCGGCAGCAAGCCGCATTCATCAATGCCATGCTGGCCCGCAACGCCGACGCCCCGCTCGCCGAGCCGTCGGCCCTGCGCCCGCTGCCGGCGCGGCTCGACGCGGCCCAGCTGAATGAACGCTTGCTTGCCCGCAACCCGCAACTGGCCATTGAAGCCGCCCGCATCGACGGTGCCGGCAAGAGCCGCGATCTCGCCTACCGCAACAACTTCCCGGACTTCATCGTCGGCGTGCAGCCGATGCAGGTGCAGGATCGCGTCGATGCCTGGAACCTGATGCTGGAAATGAATATCCCGTTGCAGCAGGGCACCCGGCGCAGCCAGGAACGCGAGGCAGAGCGCATGCTGGAAGCCGCCGCCGCGCGCAAGGAGGCGCTCGGCCATCGCCTGCACGGCGAGCTGACCGGCGCCGTGGCCAATCTGGAGGCCGCCCGCATGACCGAGGAAATCACCCGCAACCGCCTGTTGCCGCAGGCCGAACTGACTTTCAAATCGGCGCTCGCCGCCTACGAAACGGGCAAGGTGGATTTCGCCACGCTGCTCGACGCCCAGCGCCAGATTCGCAATGCCAGGCTCGCGCTGTTGCGCGCCCAGGCCGGCCAGCAGCAGCGGCTGGCCGACATCGAACGTTTGCTCGGAGAAGACCTGTGAGAAGCGGCACAACCCTGATTATTTTCGCCATCGCCCTGGCGGCGGGTGGTTTTGCCGGCTACCAGCTGGCGCAACCAAAAATGGATGCCGCCCAGACACCCGCCGCGGTCAACCCGGAAAAACCGGCAAAAAAGCTGCTCTACTACCGCAACCCGATGGGCCTGCCCGACACCTCGCCGGTGCCGAAGAAGGACCCGATGGGCATGGATTACCTGCCGGTCTACGAAGGCGAGGATGAAGCGGATAGCGGCCTGAAGATCAGCCCGGAAAAGATCCAGAAGATGGGCGTCAAGGCCGAAGCGGCCAAGCTGCGACTGCTCGACCGAAGCGTGCGCGCCAGCGGCCGCGTCGAGATCGACGAGAGCCGAACTTACACAGTGACCGCCAAGTTCGAGGGTTACATCGAGCGCCTCCACGTCAATACCACCGGCCAGCCGGTCGGCCGCGGCCAGCCGCTGTTCGAGGTTTACAGCCCGGAACTGGTGTCCGCGCAACGCGAATACGCGTTGGCAGCGCAGGGCGTCGGCAAGCTGGGCGAAGCCGGCGGTGAGGCGCAGGGCGCGATGCGGCAACTTGCGGAATCCGGCCTGCAACGCCTGAAGAACTGGGATATTTCCGAGGAACAGGTCAAGGCGCTGGAGAAGAACGGCGAGGCGAAACGCACGCTGACCTTCCGTTCGCCGGCGGCCGGCGTGGTCACCGAGAAGAAGGCGGTGCAGGGCATGCGCTTCATGCCCGGCGAGACGCTGTTCCAGATCGCCGACATCTCGGCGGTGTGGGTCCAGGCCGACGTCTTCGAGCAGGATATCGCTGTGTTGAACGTCGGCCAGAAGGCAAAAATCAGGATCAACGCCTATCCCGGCGAAGTCTTCGAGGGGCGCATCGCCTACGTTTATCCGACGCTGAAAGCGGAAACGCGGACGGTGCCGGTGCGCATCGAACTGCCCAACCCGAAAGGCAGGTTGAAGCCGGCGATGTTCGCCGATGTCGACATTCCGGCTGGCGGCGCGGTGCCAGTGCTGACGGTGCCGGCCTCGGCGGTGATCGACAGCGGCCCGCGCCAGACCGTTGTCGTGCAACTGGCCGAAGGGCGCTTCGAGCCTCGCCCGGTCAAGCTTGGGCAGCGGGGCGGGGAGTTTGTGCAGGTGCTGGAAGGCGTGCGCGATGGTGAGATGGTGGTGACGGCGGCCAACTTCCTGATCGATGCCGAAAGCAATTTGAAAGCGGCGCTGATGGGGATGCAGAAGGCGGATGCGCCTGCCGCGAAACCGGCGACGGTGGGGCATAGGGCGGTGGGGGTGCTGAATGCCATCGATGCGGCAGCCGGGACGGTGACGATTTCGCATGAGCCGGTGGCGAGTCTGAAATGGCCGGCGATGAAGATGGATTTTGTGCTGGCGAATCCTTCGCTGGTGGCGGGGGTGAAGCCGGGGGCGGCGATTGAGTTTGAATTTGTGGAGCGGGGGCAGGGGGAATGGGTGGTGACTTCTTTGGGGAAGAGGTGATGGGGTTTCCTTTGTTTTCGGGGTTGGGGGACTTTTCTGAACTGTTGTTTTCCGCGCCTGATGCGCGGGCGTACTTTCTTTTTGATGGCAAAAAGAAAGTAGCCAAAGAAAAAGCCACCCCTAGGTCGGTGCCGGCTGCGCCGGTTCCCTGCGCTACTCGGTTTGGGCGGGGGCTGCGCAACTCGGGGCTAAAGCCCCTCAGGCAGTGCTCGCCCTTTTTCCGCCCAACCCTGCGTTGCTCGGCACCTCCCAAGGGGTCCGGTAAACCATCCGGGGCTGAGATGGTGCAAGAATGAATTTGATTTTTGCCCTTTTTTGGCCGTCGACCGCAACAGGCCAATTTTTCGCGTGTAGCCTGAGCCGCGACACCTTTGGGGCCCCCTTGAGAGGTGCCGAGCAACGCAGGAACGTCGGGGGCAGTCGGCTGGCGTTGTCTGAGCCGCAGGCGAGTTTAGCCAGCCGCCCGGCGTTCCGAGTAGCGCAGGGAACCGGGCGTAGCCCGGCACCGACCCAGGGGTCGCCTTTTCTTTGGCTACTTTCTTTTGGCGAAGCAAAAGAAAGTACGTCCGCCAGCAAGGCGGAATCCCAAGCCTGATAACGGGAAACATCAGCCGCGTTCCCGAAGCATATCCCGCAGCCGCTTAGACGCCGGCTTCAACGGCACCCGAACCGAAGTCCACGGTCCCTGATTCGACGGCATCAACCAAGCAAACCGACTACCCAGCCAGGTCGCCGCCCAATACTGCTGTGCCGAAATATCGGATTTCAGAGCGTCACAAAGGGCATCCACATCCCCCT
>CAZGPO010000063.1:0-10851 GCA_964527745.1 uncultured Dechloromonas sp. | reverse complement strand
TTCGTGCTGAACCGGGTACGCAAAGGCACCCACCATGGTTAGCCGCTTCTTCGTGTTGCTTTTGTTGACCGGCGTAGGGGCAATCTTCGTTTCGCTGATGTTCGGCTACGTTCCCGATGACGCACTCAACCTAACTGCCCGCTACTATGCTGAAAACACGGTGCGGGATACGGGTGCGGCCAACATCGTCGCCGCCATCGTCGTAACCTTTCGCGGCCTCGACACCCTCGGCGAGGTCACCGTGCTGTTTCTGACCGCCGCCATCGTCGGCTTGGTACTCGCGGGCAGCCAGCAGGGCAGGCTCCGGCGCGAACAGCCCGCCCCCGGCGAACTGCTGGTCACCGGCACCCGCCTGCTGGTGCCGCTGATTCTGCTGCTCGGCGTCTATGTGTTCGTCAACGGCCACCTGACCCCCGGCGGCGGCTTCCAGGGCGGGGCCATTCTCGCCTCGGCGGTTCTCATGCTGCTGCTCGCCGACCCGCTGCGGGAATTCAGCCACCGACTGATTTCGGTCATCGAGTCGATCTCGGGACTGGTGTTCGTCGCCGTCGGCCTGCTCGGCATGGTCTATGCCGGCGGTTTCCTCGACAACCGCATCCTGCCGCTGGGCACGCTGGGTGATTTGATCTCGGCGGGCGCCATCCCGGTCATCTACTCGTTCATCGGCCTCAAGGTCGGCGCCGAGTTCAGTTCCATGATGGTCAACCTGTCGGAAACGGAGGAACCCTGATGGACTACATCGCCATGGCGACCGGCTTCATCCTGATTCTCATCGGCCTGTTCGGCGCACTGACCAACCGCAACATCCTGCGCATGATCGTCGCCTTCACGGTAGCCGATACCGGCGTCAATCTGGTCATCGTCGGCGTCGGCTACATGCGGGGTCGCACCGCGCCGATCCTCGATAGCGCAGTAGCCGCTGCGGATGCCGTTACCCGCATCATCGACCCGGTGCCGCAAGCGCTGGTGCTCACCGCCATCGTCATTGGCGTGGGCGTCACGGCACTGATGCTGGCCTACGCCTACAAGCTGTATGAGAAGAAACATACGCTCGACATCGCGAAATTCACGGAACTGAAATGGTAAACGCATGGTAAACGCCATCCACATCATTTCGGCGGCGCTGGGCGCTGCCTTCCTGCTCGGCGTATTGAAGGAAGAGCAACGCGGCACCGCCTACGCGATCACGCTGGCCGCCTTCGCCTTCATGACCGCAGTGTCGGCAGGCTGGCTGTGGGCCTTCGTCATCGAGGGTGCCGCGCCGGTCGAGATCCTGACTGCCGGCGGCAAGCCACCCTTCGTCATCAACCTGCGCATGGCCTTGCCGGAAGCCGCGCTGACCTTGCTGGCGAACCTGACCGGCCTGCTCTCGGCGATCTATCTGAAGGAAGCCCTGTTCGCCCACGGCCGGCGCGCCATGGCGGTGCTGCTGATCGCCGTGATGGCGCTGAGCGGCATCATCCTCACCCGCGACATCTTCAACCTGTTCGTCTTCTTCGAACTGACGGCGATCGCCACCGGCGGGCTGATCCTGCTGTCCGAGAACGATTGCAGCCTGTCCGCCGGTTTCAAGTACCTGATCGTTTCGCAGATGATCTCGGTCTTCCTGCTGATCGGCATCATCTTTGCCTACCATGCCACCGGCACGCTGAACATCGACGGCCTGGCCGCCGCCGCACACGACCTGCTGCAAGGCAACAATCAGGCTGCCCTGGGCCTCAAGCTGGCCTTCTTCCTGATGTTCATCGCCGTCGTCGCCGAGTTGAAGCCCTTCCCGGCCAATGGCTGGGCGCTCGATATCTATGAGTCGGCACATCCTGCCTTCTCGGCGATCTTCTCCGCCGCCACGGCCTCGGCCTTTCTCTACGCCACCGACAAGCTACTGTTCATCGGCGGCCCTGACTGGTATCCAATCGCAACCGGTATCGGCATCGTCACCTTCGTCGTCAGCAACCTGCTGGCCCTGCCGCAGACCAACGACCGGCGCCAGCTCGGCTATTCCTCGATTGCGCAGACGGGGCTGGTGCTGCTGGTGCTCGGCCAGCGCGACATCCTCGGCGAGGCTACGGCCTTCATTGCCTTCGGCCTGCTGCTTTCCCACGCCGTAGCCAAGGCCGGGCTCTACTGGCTCTCGGGCCTGGTCGCGGAACGCGAACTGACCGCCTGGGCCGCCCTGCGCGAACGCCCGCTGCTCGTCTTCGCCTTCGTCACCTTCATCGCCATGCTCAGCGGCCTGCCACCCTTCCCCGGTTTCTACGCCAAGTGGGAACTGGTGCACCTGCTGGCCGGCGCCGATCGCCTCGTGCTGATCTCGTTGATCCTGTTGGGCGCGCTGGTCGAGGCCGGCTACCTGTTCCGTTGGTTCGGCTACATCATCAAGCGCGAAGCGCCCGCCGAAGCCGCCGCCTGTACCACCCACAAGCTAACGGCAGTTGTCGTTGCCGCCGCCGCCGGCTGGGCGCTCGGTTTCCTGTGGGGCGATCTGGCGGGTACGTCATTCGGCCGTGGCAACTTGCTGCTCGCCCTGCCGCTGCTCTTCGCGCTGGGTTTCGTGCTGTTCGACTGGCTGCCTGCCTGGGTCAAGAACACCGTCGCCATCGCCGGCATGCTAGCGTTCTTCGGACTCACCTACACCGAGTACGATCCGTTACGGCTGATCTTCGCCATCATCATTCTCATCGGTGGCCCGATCATCCTGCTGGCGAGCTATCACGCCCACGGGCGGCGCATCGGTTTTTACCCGGCGGCCATGCTGATGTATGCCGGCCTGGCCATGCTGATCCGCGCTACCGACAGCTTCAATTTCTTTGCCGCTTGGGAGCTGCTGACCGTCGGATCCTATTTCCTGATCCTGCGCGGCAAGAATTCCGAGCCGCACGCGTTGTCCTACATCGTCTTCTCACTCGGCGGCGCTTTCCTGATTCTCACCGGGTTCGCCCTTGCTGCCGCCAACGTCGTCTCGCCAGCGCCGACTTTTGCACTGGCATCGCTCAGCCAGTTGGAACAGCCTGTCGCACCCTGGATCTTCGTGCTGCTGGCCATCGGCTTCATGACCAAGACCGCCGCGATCGGCCTTCACATCTGGTTGCCCGGCGCCCACGGCGAGGCCGAGACCGACGTTTCGCCGATGGTTTCCGGCATCCTGCTCAAGGCCGGTCTCTATGGCCTGTTCGTGCTGCTGATGACGATGGGCAAGCAGCAACTATACGGCATTGAACTGACCCACGCGTTGCTGTGGATCGGTGCCCTGTCGGCCTTGCTCGGAAACCTGATGGCGATTTTCGAAGAGGATGCCAAGCGCCTGTTGGCCTACTCCTCGATCGGCCAGATGGGCTACGCGGTATTCGGCCTGGCCCTGATGAACCATCTCGGCTGGCTGATGGCGCTGATGTTCGTCATCAACCACTACATCTACAAGTCGATGCTGTTCCTCTCGGCGGGCGGTGTCGCCAAGCGCACCGGTACCCGCGACATGTACCGGATGGGCGGCCTGATCACGCTGATGCCGCTCTCTTTCATCGCCACCCTGATCGGCATCATCGCCGTCTCGGGTGTGCCGCCACTGTCGGGCTTCGGCGGTCGCTGGATCTTCTACAACGCCATCCTGACCACCGATACCCGCCTGCCGCTGATCATCATCTTCCTGGCCGGGCCGATCGCCTTCCTCTACCTGTTCCGCCTGATCCACACCATTTTCCTCGGCCAGCTGAAGGACGAGCACCGGCGCATCAAGGAAGCGCCCTTCTGGATCATCCTGCCGCAGATGATCTTCGTCGCGCTCCTGATGGTCTTTGCCGTCGTGCCGGGCCTCGCCCTGCGCCATGTCGATCACTATCTCAACCAGTTCTTCCCCGAGGGCGGCCTGAACTGGACAAGCGGTACGATCACCAGCAACTACGGCTACTGGGATCCGATCGCCATCATGATCATCGTCGGCGTGATCTTCATGACGCTCTTCATGTGGCTGCTGTTCGTCAATCGCAAGGCGCAGAAGGTCAAGCAATTCAACATCGTATTCTCCGCCGAACGCCCGTACCGCCCGGAAACGACGCATTTCGCATGGAACTTCTTCGCCTCCTACCGCAAGGCGCTCGGCTTCCTCGTCCAGCCCTTCGTCACGCGTTTCTGGGGTGCCGTGACCGACACCCTGCACACGGGTGCCGACCTCGCGCGGCGGCTTTATAACGGCAACGGCCAGACCTATGCGCTACACATGCTCGCCTTTGTCTCGATCATCTATTGGATCTACTTTATCGGGGTAGGTATCTAGCCATGGCATTCGACTGGATGAAAATTCCCTATTCCCTGCTGACGCTGTTCATCGTCGTCAACTATGGTTTCCTGCTCGGCGCCTTCATTCAGAAGATCGGCGCACGTGCCGGCCGCCGCCACGGTATCCCGGTCTGGCAGAACTATCTGGACATCATCAAGAACTATGGCCAGCGCAGTTCGATCACGCACGGCGTGATGTTCTATCTCGGCCCGGTGTTCCGGCTGTCTGGCGGCGTCGGCCTGCTGCTGTTCGTGCCGACGATCTACGGGTCCTACATGTTCTCCAACCTGTCGTTCGCCGGCGACCTGATCCTGGCCCTTTACTTCGTCTTCTTCGGCACGCTGGGCATGGCGCTCGGCGCGGCGGAAAGCGGTCATCCCCATGCCGCCATCGGCATCACACGCGGATTGTCGCAAGTCACCGCCGCCGAACTCCCCTTCGCCCTCGCCGTCTTCTCGGTGGCACTGCAGTACCAGACGCTTTCGGTCACCGACATTGTCGCGGCCCAGCAAGGCAGCTTCCTGAACTGGACGCTGTTCACCAACCCGCTCGCGGTCACGGCGGCAATGCTCGGCTTCCTCGGCTCGATGATGCGCCCGCCCTTCGACGTCGTGCTCGCGCCGCAGGAAATCCCCATCGGGCCGCCAACCGAGTACCACTCCTCTTACCTGGCCCTGATGCAGACCAACCGCGCGATCTTCCCCATCGCCAAGATCGTCATCTACATGAACCTGTTCTTCGGCGGCGCGGACAACTGGGCGAGCTTTTTCCTGAAGGTCTTCCTGATCTACCTGTGGTCGGCCTTCGTCGGCGTCTGCTTCCCGCGCTTCCGCGTCGAACAGTCGATCCGCTGGTTCCTGATCTGGCCCGTGCCAATCGGCCTTCTTTCCATCCTGGTTGTGTAAGGGTACGCAGATGAGCATGAAGCCAGAACTGATGAAGAGGATGGTGAAAGGCCCGGACGGTGTCGAGTTCGAGGTCGAGCCGCTGCGCGACTACTACTGCGAGGCACCGCCGACGGTGATGCCGGCCGCCTACAGCAAGATCGTCGAAGACCTGTTCAACTGGGCGCGTGCCGAGTCGTTGTGGATTCTCGGCTTCGGCACCGGTTGCGGCGCCATCGAGATGCGCCCGCTGATGACGCCGCGCTTCGATGCCTACCGCTACGGCATCCAGTGGCGGCCGACGCCGCGCCAGGCCAACCTGCTGGTCATTTCCGGCTACCTGTCGGTCAAGACGCTGAAGCGCGCGATCCGTGCCTACGAGCAGATGCAGAGCCCGAAATACGTGGTCGGGCTCGGCTCCTGCACCATCAACGGTGGCATGTACTGGGATTCATACAACACCATCAAGCGGCTCGACGACTACCTGCCGGTCGACCTCTACATCACCGGCTGCATGCCGCGCCCCGAAGCGCTGCTGGCCGGCTTCGCCGACCTGAAGAAACTGATCAAGGCCGGCAAGGGCGAAGGCGCCAACCAGTACGCCGCGAACTTCGCCTGGTACAAGGCCAACCAGAAGCGGGTCATCCACGACTGGGACATGCCGGACTACAACTGGTGATGCAATGAACCTGCGAGAACTCTACAACCGGCTGAAGGCGCTCTTCCCGCTCGGCGATCTGACCGAGCAACGTCCCGATCTGGCTTTCGTTACCCTCCCGGCGGAATTCCTGCGCCCGACGCTGCTGCACCTGCGCGACCGCGCAGGCTTCACGCACCTGGTGCTGCTGACGGCTGTCGACTGGCTTGAAGAAGGCCGCTTCCAGTTAACCTACCTGCTGTCGAACCGCTCGCAGGCCTGCGACATCGGCCTGCGCGTGATGATCGATCGTCCGGCCAGCGGACTCGCCACCATGGAAAGCATCCACGATATCTGGCCGACGGCAGCGACCTACCAGCGCGAACTGCGCGAGATGTTCGGCATCGATTTTCCCGGCAGCCCGCGCATCGATGAGGAGTTCATCCTCGAAGGCTGGAACGACATCCCGCCCTACCGGCGCGATTTCGATACGCTGAAATATGCCGAAGCAAGCTACAACCAGCGGCCGGGGCGCGAGACACGTGATCCGGCAACGCACATGAAGCAGCAACTCTATCCTGGCGAGGCGTGAGATGAGCTACGTCCCCGACCGCAGCCAGTACCCGGCGAAAAATGCCGACGGTACGCTCGACATCGACCTGACCTCCGGCAAGTATCTCAAGCTCTGGCAGGGTCCGAACCATCCGGGCATCACCGGCAACATGTCGGTGGAACTTACCGTCTGCGGTGACGAAGTCGTCGAAGGCAAGACCCACGTCGGCTACCTGCACCGCGGCTTCGAGAAGTTGATGGAGCGCCGCACCTTCATCCAGTGCTTCCCCATCGTCTGCCGCATCTGCGTGCCCGAGCCCGACTTCAACGAATACTGTTATGCGGCCGCCGTCGAGGAACTCGCCGGCATCCAGTCGCCGGTACGCTCCGACTGGATCCGCACCCTGATCCTCGAAATGGGGCGCATCAACAGCTACATGATGTATCTCGGTGGCCAGGCCGGCGCCTTCGGCCTCGGGGTGATCGCCCAGTGGACCACTTATGTGCGCGACCTGATGCTCGACCGCTTCGAGGAACTGACTGGCGCGCGCATCTATCACATGTTCATCATGCCCGGCGGCGTGCGCGACGGCCTGCCGGAAGGATTCGACGGGCGCATGGAAGAAACCCTGCGCGAAATGGAACGCACCTTGAAGGATGTTTACGAGGTGATGTTCTGCAACGCCGTCTTCAAGAAGCGTTCCGTCGGCGTCGGCGTCATCGACCCGGCCTGGCTGGAAGACTACGGCGTCACCGGGCCGAACGCCCGCGCTGCCGGCGTGGCCAAGGATGTACGCAAGGATCAGCCCTACCTGGTCTATCCCGAACTCGATTTCGCGCCGGTGACCGGACAGGATTCCGACATCTACACCCGTGCCGACGTACGCCGCCGCGACGTGCTGGTGTCGATCGACCTGATCCGCCAGATCCTCGCGAAGATGCCGCGCAGCGGCCCGCTCATGGCCAAGGTGCCGAACGTCCTGCACTGGAAGATTCCGCAAGGCGAGACCTATATCCGCGGCGAATGTTCGCGCGGCGAATATGGCTACTACCTCGTCACCGACGGCAGCGGCTATCCGCGCCGCGTGAATGTGCGCGGACCTTCCTACACACACGCCATGGCCTTGCTGGAACGGATGATCGTGAACGTGAACATTTCCGATGTGGCGGGATTGATGGTGTCGCTGCACACCTATCCGCCCGAGATTGAGAGATAGCGAGCAAATAATGGGCGTCCGTGACCTGCTTTCCCCCTTCACCGCATGGAAGAACCTGTTCCGCGACCCGGTGTCGATCCGCGATCCGCTCAACCGTGCGGCGGCGCCGCGCTATCGCGGCTTCCACCAGAACGACAACGCGAAGTGCATCGGCTGCGGTACCTGCGAGACAATCTGCCAGAACGGCGCCATCGACATGCTCCCCGTCGCCAGCATCGCGACGAAACAGGGTGATTCCGGCCTGCGGCCGCGTATCGACTATGGTCGCTGCTGCTGGTGTGCGCTGTGCGTCGATGTCTGCATGACCGGCTCGCTGACCATGTCCAACGCCTACACCTGGGTGGAAAGCGATCCCGATGCCTTCCGCTTCACGCCGGGCATCGACAAGAAGCACTGGGATGATGAGGAACTGGGCTATCACCGTCCCGATGGCCACCAACTCACCGGTCGCTTGCGCGAGCACATGCACGAGATGGAACCGGAAGTGCGCATCGATTCGTTTGACGAAATCGTCGATGGTTATGGCATCGAGCAGGCACGCCTTGAAGCCGACCGCTGCGTTTCCTGCGGCCTGTGCATCGCCACCTGCCCGACGCACATGGCGATCCCCGACTACATCGCCGCCGTGCGCGACGGCGACTATGAACGCGGTGTCAGGCTGCTCTACGAAACCAACCCGTTCTCCGGCATCTGCGGCCGCGTGTGCACCCACAAGTGCGAGACCACCTGCGCCGCACGCCACGAAGGCGACCCGATCGCCATCCGCTGGCTCAAGCGGCACATCATGGATCAGGTTTCGCTCGACCAGATCAAGCAGGCCGTCGGCAAACCGGCGGCGGCCACCGGGCGCAAGGTCGCGGTCATCGGTGCCGGCCCCGCCGGTCTGACCGCCGCCTTCGACCTCGCCAAACTGGGCCACAGCGTCACCGTTTATGAGGCACTGGCCCAACCCGGCGGCATGACGCGCTGGGGCATTCCCGAATACCGCCTGCCCTACGACATCATCGACCAGGACGTCGATGTGATCCGCTCGCTCGGCGTCGATATCCGCTGCAACGTCCGCATCGGCAAGGACATTTCTCTCGACGAACTGCGCACCACGCACGATGCCGTGCTGCTCGGACTCGGCCTGCAACTCGGGCGCGCCACACGGATTCCCGGCAGCGATCACCCGAACGTCAGGAAGGCTGTCGACCTGCTGCGCCTGGCCACGGCCGGCAAGGATTTCGGTACGCCGCGCGCAGCCGTGGTGATCGGCGGCGGCAACGTCGCCATGGACATCGCCCGCACCCTGGCGCGCCTGCAGAAGGCCGCCTACGGCGAAGTGCGCGTGACCCTGACCGCGCTCGAAGACCTCGACCACTTCCTTGCCGACCCGGATGAAATCAAGGAAGCCGGCGAAGAAGGCGTGATCATTCTCGACGCCCGCGGGCCGCAGCAGGTCGTCGTCGAAGATGACAAGATCAGTGGCCTGAAGACCTGGAAGGTCAAGGCCATTTTTGACGAACAGGGCCGTTTCGCCCCGAGCTACGATGAAACCGACGAGCAGTTCCACGCTGGCAGCATGGTGGTCGAGGCGATCGGCCAGATGACCGACGCCAGCCTGCTCGGCGATGCGCTGAC
This sequence comes from uncultured Dechloromonas sp., assembly GCA_964527745.1. GTDB lineage: Bacteria > Pseudomonadota > Gammaproteobacteria > Burkholderiales > Rhodocyclaceae > Azonexus. The sequence continues at coordinate 1,665 of CAZGPO010000063.1, read as the reverse complement.
CGAACAGCTGGCCTGGCAGCGCGGTCGATTGCAGATCGATGCCGGGGGCCGCACCAGCGAATCCTGGTTATGGGCGGCCGGCGACATGGTGCGCGGCCCCGACGTGGTCACTGCCGTTGCCGACGGCCACCGCGTCGCCGCCAGCATTCACGCCGCCCTTATTCCGATGGAGAAATCGACATGACCGAAGGCAGCCACGGCATCGAACGCCTGCGCAGCAAGACGACCTTGCACGAAATTCTCGAGGTGGCCACCGAATTCGAAGCCAGCGCCCGCGACTTCTACGCTGCGCTGATTCCGAAGGTCAGCAAGCGCATCCGTTATCTGGTCGAGGAACTGGCGGCCGAGGAACAGGCCCATTACGACCTCTTCAGCACGCTGGCGAAGCGTACCGACATCGCCGCGCAGGTCAAGACCGAAATCGAGCGCACGGCCAGCGACAGCAAGTTTTCCGATTGCCTGCACCTGCCCGATCTCGGCGCGCAGCCCGATGACCAGGCCGTGCTGCAGTACGCGATGGGGCGCGAACACGCCGCCATGCAGCACTATGGCGAACTGGCCGAAACGACGCCGCCCGGGCCGATCCGCGAACTGTTCCAGTACCTCGCCAGCGAGGAAACCAAGCACAAGCTGGAGCTGGAGAAGATTTACTACGAAACGGTCCACCGCGGCGGCGGCGTCTAAAAGGCCTGTTTCACCGCACCACGGCGGCCAAAACGGAGTGTTGTGGTCGACGGCGAATTTCCGGCAAAAAATGCCGCGCCGCGCTCGCCTATGAACCGGAGCTCTTGCGCCCGCCGTCGTCGGGGGTGAAGAACAGCGCGACACCGACGGCGATCAGCGCCAGTGGCCACCATTTGCGCAGCAGGGCAACGAGATCGAACTGCAACAGGTCGAGATTGACAGCCAGCGCGACGATCCCGATCAGGGTCAGGGCGATGGCGGCGAAGTTTCCTCTCATGGCGCTCTCCAGATTTCAGGCGCGACGCACGCCGACGACACCTTCGACCTCATGGATCAGTGTCAGCGTGCGCTGCATTTGCGGCAGGTTGGTGATCTCGACAGTAAAGCTCATGTGCGCCTTGCCCTGCTTCGACTGGGTATTGACGCCGACGACATTAAGTTTTTCGCGGGCGAAGATTTCCGAAATGTCGCGTAGCAGCCCCTGGCGGTCGTGGGCATCGACGACGATGTCGGTGGCGAAGACGCCGGTCGTCTGCAGCCCCCAGTCGACTTCGATGACGCGCTCCGGATGCAGGGCGACGAGATTGGCGAAATTCGGGCAATCCATGCGGTGGATCGAAACCCCCTTGCCGCGCGTGACGAAACCCTGGATTTCATCGGGCGGCGCCGGCTTGCAGCAGCGCGCCAGCTGGGTCAGCAGATTGTCGACACCGACGATCAGGATGCCCTGATTGCCGGCGACCGGTTTGCTCGGCCTGGTCTGCACCTCGTCCGGCGCCTCGGCTTCGTCGGCCAGTTCGCCACCACGCGCGACGAGCTGGAACTGGCGCAGGTTCATCTCGCCACGGGCCGCCGCGATGTACAGGTCGTCGCCGCGCGAGAAGCCCAGCTTGTGCGCCAGCCCCTCGTGATTGGCGCCAGTCTGGCCGAGGCGCTGCAATTCCTTGCCGACGATGGCCCGTCCTTCGGCCAGCGTCTCCT
>CAZGPO010000062.1:10055-10912 GCA_964527745.1 uncultured Dechloromonas sp. | reverse complement strand
GTTGATGCATTGCTGGAGCAGTGGCTCGTCTTCCACCGTCTTCACGTGCTGCCTGCGCACGTATTCGATGGCGCAGGTGAGGAAGCCGCCGGTGCCGCAGGCGGGGTCGAGGATTTTCTCGCCCAATTTCGGGTCGACCGCATCGACCATGAACTGGGTGACCGGGCGCGGGGTGTAATACTCGCCGGCGTTGCCGGCGTTCTGCAGGTCGCGCAGGAGCTGCTCGTAGAGATCACCGAACAGGTGCCGGTCCTGCGCCTTGTTGAAGTCGACGCCACCGACGATCTTGTTGATCACCTGGCGCATCAGGTGGCCGGACTTCATGTAGTTATAGGCATCCTCGAAGACGCTGCGGATGACGAAGCCGCGCCTGTCGTCATGCGCCGGCTGCAGGTTCTTGAGGGTGGGGAAGAGCCGGATGTTGATGAAGTCGAGCAGTTCGTCGCCGGTCATGCCCTCGGGGTCGGCGGCCCAGTTGCGCCAGCGCAGCGCCTCGGGGATGGGCGAGCGGTAGTTGTCGGCGAGCAGTTCGTACTCGGTTTCCTTGTCGTCGTAGATCTTGAGGAAGAACATCCAGACCAGCTGGCCGATACGCTGCGCGTCGCCATCGACGCCGACATCCTTGCGCATGATGTCCTGGATGGATTTGATTAGGGTGAAGAGGGACATGAAGGGCTTCGGGTTAGGTAGGGTTTTCGGTGGATTGTTGCGCAACGACGCGGCGCAGCGACATTTCCGGCCAGAATCTGGGGGCTAGATCTTCGTAGGTCTTGGTCAGTGACCACGTCGGGAGATCGGCTGAGGTGCCGGCGACCGAAAAAAACTGTCCCTGGGGACCAGCCCAACCCAAACTAAAT
>CAZGPO010000062.1:8823-10045 GCA_964527745.1 uncultured Dechloromonas sp. | reverse complement strand
GAGGCTGTCGTCACGGAACGGGTCAGTCGCTGCAAAGTGGGCAGCGACCTTATTCCGCCAGCGATAAATCTCCGGTACGGCTGTTTGTACATACGCTGTGCAGTGTTCGCGGATCACGGTACGATTTGCCGGGTCAGCTAAGGCACCGGATTTCCAGCCTCGTGTTGCCATTAGCTGAACCAAGGCCACCAGTCGGAGATAGTTGACCAAGGTTACCGAGAACCAGTTGAAGGCGCACGGGACGAGATCGGGGATGTTTCCAAGGGTGTGTAGGACGACATGTGCTGCGTACGGATCATTCGCGACATAGTCGCATTCAAGCTGACGTACAGAGTCCGCAAGTATCTTAAGGCCCGAATAGTTCGACTTGAATGCCTGAAAGTTGTTGAACGGGGAGTTTTCTCGATCAAGTTCAATACCCAGCGAGTGATCAAGAACGATTGGAGGTTGCGTCATCATGCAGGTTGTTGCTCAGTAGCTAGCCGTAAAGTTGCTGTTCAAGTTCCTGCACAGCCCTGAGATACGCTGGCTTACCACCAAAAGCGTTGATCAATTCCGGTGCCGTGCCCAGCCGCGAGAACGGATCGAGCGTCAAAATCTTGATGTCCTCGATGCTTTCGATGCCGGTGTCGGCATATTTGTCGAGGAGGGCGTTGAGGACGGCTCGCGCCTGATCGCCATACCTGGCGAAAACATCGCGTTTCCTGACCTGCTCGGCGCGTTCCTTGCGGGACAGTGGTGGGCGGTCGAAGGCGACGTGGCAGATCAGGTCGAAGGGGTCGAAGGCCTTGCCCTGTTTCTTCCCGACTTCCTCGGCCAGGGCTTCGAGCAGGACGCCCTGAGCCTCCAGTTCGTCGATGACGGCCTTCTTGCGGTCGGCGTTGGTCCAGCGGCGCAGGAAGTCGTCGACCGAGGCGTATTCCTTGCGTACCGCCTTGCGCGTGTAGTCCTTGAGCGATTCGGTGATCAGCTTGCCGTCGGGGCCGTAGTACTGGACGCGCTCGGCGACGACATAGACGGTGACTTCGCCGCCGACGACGTACTTGATGCGCTTCTCGCCGAAATCGTCGCCGGTCGGTAGCGGCGGCTCGGTTTCGCCACCCGGCGGCAAGCCATCGTCAACGAGGGGCGGGTCCGGCGGAACCGGCGGGTCGTCGCCCTTTGGCTCATAGATTTGTTCCGGCGGGCCATCGAAGTCGGGGTCGGCAAACAGCTCCGTCGC
>CAZGPO010000062.1:7828-8813 GCA_964527745.1 uncultured Dechloromonas sp. | reverse complement strand
TTCTTGAAATCCATGATGGTGAACCAGAACTTGTCGAAGTCCTCGTTGATGCGGGTGCCGCGGCCGATGATCTGCTTGAATTCGGTCATCGACTGTATGCGCTGGTCGAGGACGATGAGCTTGCAGGTCTGGGCGTCGACGCCGGTGGTCATCAGCTTGCTGGTGGTGGCGATGACCGGGTAGCGGCTTTCGGGGTCGATGAAGTTGTCGAGTTCGGCCTTGCCTTCCTGTTCGTCGCCGGTGATGCGCATGACGTACTTGCGGTTCTCGGCGATGCGCTCCGGGTTGAGGTTGGTCAGGGCGGAGCGCATGCGTTCGGCGTGGTCGATGTCCTCGCAGAAGACGATGGTCTTGGCGAAGGGGTCGGTGGCCTTGAGGAACTCGGTGATCTTGCGGGCGACGAGTTCGGTGCGCTTTTCCAGCACGAGTGTGCGGTCGAAGTCCTTCTGGTTGTAGATGCGGTCTTCGATCAGGTTGCCGAGTTTGTCGGTCTGGCCCTGGCTGGGCCGCCAGCCCTGCAGGTCTTTGTCGATGTCGATGCGCACGACCTTGTAGGGGGCGAGGAATCCGTCGTCGATGCCCTGGCGCAGCGAGTAGGTATAGACCGGCTCACCGAAGTAGTGGATGTTGGAGACTTCCTTCGTTTCCTTGGGCGTGGCGGTCAGGCCGATGTGGGTGGCGCCGGAGAAGTAGTCGAGGATCTCGCGCCAGGCGGAATCCTCGGCGGCGCTGCCGCGATGGCATTCGTCGATGACCACGAGGTCGAAGAAGTCACGCGAGAACTGCTTGTAGATGTTCTTTTCTTCCTCGTTGCCTGTTACTGCCTGGTAGAGCGAGAGATAGATCTCGAACGCCTTGTTGGCCTGGCGCTTCTCGATCTTGGTCATGGCCTGGCCGAAGGGCTTGGGCCCGCCTTGAGCCGCTTCATCAGGGCGTTGAAGTCGATGTTGATGGGCAGGGGCTCCGCGCCGCCGCCATAGACGAT
>CAZGPO010000062.1:0-7818 GCA_964527745.1 uncultured Dechloromonas sp. | reverse complement strand
GCCGAAGGGCTTGAAGTCGTTGGTGCGGGTCTGATCGACGAGGATGTTGCGGTCGGCGAGGAAGAGGATGCGTTTCTTGGCCTTGGACTTCCACAGGCGCCAGATGATCTGGAAGGCGGTGTAGGTCTTGCCGGTGCCGGTGGCCATGACCAGCAGGATGCGCTGCTGGCCCTTGGCGATGGCTTCGATGGTGCGGTTGATGGCATTGACCTGGTAATAGCGCGGGGTCTTGCCGCTGCCATCGTCGTAGTAGGGCGTTTCGACCGTGACGCGCTTTTCCGGACCGGCAATGCCCTTCCAGGCGCAGTAGCGCTGCCAGAGTTCGGCCGGGGTCGGGAAGGCGTCGAGGGCCAGCTGCTGCTCGACGGGGGTGTGCAGGCCAGTACGATCGTGAATCAGGAAGGCGTCGCCGTTGCTGCTGATGGCGAACGGCACGTTGAGGGTTTCGGCGTAGTTCAGACCCTGCTGCATGCCGTCGCCGACGGTGTGGTTGTTGTCCTTGGCCTCGATGACGGCGATGGGCAGGTTGGGGGCGTAGTAGAGGACGTAGTCGGCGCGCTTCCTCTCACCTCGCGTATGCAGCTTGCCGCGCACAATGACGCGGCCCTTGGTGAAGGTGACTTCCTCGCGTACCTGCGTGGCGAAATCCCAGCCGGCCCGCTGCAGGGCAGGGGTGATGTACTGGGTGCAGATGTCGCGCTCGGAAAGGTTTTTCTTGTTGGGCACTATGTTTTTGATTAAGCCGACGGCTACCGGAGCATATTACCTGTGCATTGTGATTTGTGGGTAGTGGACTTCAAATTGCGAATCATGAGGCGTGGGATGCCAGCAATTCAGGTAGGTAGTTCGCGTTTTCAACAAACTTGGTGGGCCTGCCAAAACAAGGCCCGGAGCCGTTGCTGACGTTACCCGATGAATTGCCCCGGCTCTAGTAGACACTCCGAAGCCTTAAACTTAGGCGCAAACAGGAGGTGTCATGAGCAGCAAGCGTTACCCGGAAGAATTCAAGATTGAGGCGGTCAAGCAAGGCACAGATTGAAGGCACAGATTGCTCAGCAACGAAAGGCAGACTCCGAACGTGCAGCAACTAGTGCAATTCAGTCTATCCAGCTGATGACCACGCCACGTGCCCCTGTACAAACCAATTGCACGACGTATGGATCAAATACAAACTGCACTACTAGGTAGAACTACTAGTTGATATGTAGAAATCGCGACTTGATCTGACGCTAGCTGTCAGATTGAACTTCCGGGTTCGGCCATTAGCTGTCCGTGGCGGTTACATTTGAAAATTCTGCGTCCGACCCCGCTGAACGGCTGCTTTTAGGCGTCCAAATTGATGGGGAGAATTTCAGTACCCGGCCAGAAGCGGTAGTTTGTCCTCGGCAGTAAGCTGCCGGTCAAAGGGCTGCTCAACTCTGAAACCTGCCGGATACCCTATTCACACATATCGGCCAGGGCGGTCATTGGGCCTGTGGCCAAACTTGGGCAGCAATGTGCCAGTTACCTGAAGTATGGCCGATCTTACGTAAATAGTCGGCGCCGGCGGGACGGCAGGTTGTCGCGTCCCGCCCCGGCTTTCAGTGCGCGATTGGCTGGAAACCTGGGTCGTCGAAATACTTGCCGTAGTTGTCGAGCGCACCGATAACCTTGACCGCACCGTCCATGCGCTTGGCCTGCTTCACCTTGCCCGCCATTTGTTCGGCGCCGGCGAGCAGGTCGGCGATGATGAGGTGCAACTGCTCATCGGCCTGGGTGCCGAGCTTGCAGTTGGCAACCATATTGCCAACTGCATCCTCCACTTTTTTCGCCAACGCCCCGTAGCCCTTGGACGACAGCTTGTTCTCATGAATCGCGTGCAGTGAGGATGCCATCGACTGGCGAATTTCGCCCATGGACTTGCGCAGCGGGGCGTCCGTTTCCCATTTCTTGCCGGCGTTGAGTTGCAAGGTGGCGGACGTCGTGCCGTGGCCATGGTCGTGGGCTTCGTTCGCTGCGAAGGATGGGCCGGTAGCGGCAAGGGTCAGCACAGTCAGGGCGGTCAGAAGGTAGGGTTTCATGGGTGTGATTCTCCAGAACAGATGATGGTTGATGGGAGCACTCAATTGGCAATGATTCCGACGATATCGCTTCTTCAGCTTGGCCAATTATGCTCATCGAAGCTGAACGCCGGATGAACAAACAACCCAGTGTGTGCAACAACAAAATGCTGGTTCACTTCTACCGAAAACTACCGTGTTGCCTGGGGTGATAAGCAAACCCCACGGCGCCATCTTCAGTCTGGCGAGTGCAATGGTGAGAGTCAAACTGCCGGCAGTATCAACGAGACTTGAAGCCCGCCCAATGAGGATTTAGCCAACACCAAATCACCACCGTACATTCGCGCCAAGTCGGCGGTTATGGCAAGCCCCAGACCCGTACCGGGAACCTGCTCATCCGCGCGAACCCCTCGTTTGAGTACATGATCGCATTCGGTCTCGGCTATGCCCTTGCCGTCGTCATCGATGCTCACCCGGAGTTTGCCAGACTCGTCCGAGACTTGAATCTCGATCCGTGATCTGGCCCACTTCGACGCGTTATCGATCAGATTCCCCAGCATTTCCTGTAAATCCTGTTCTTCACCACGGAATGCCAGATTGGCTTGATCAGGATGCACGACAAACTCAAGCTGGCGGTCTGCATGCACCCGCTGCATGACCCGCACCAGTCCCTGGATGACAGGCTCAACGGCGGTGCGTATGCCAGGAACTTGTACCGATGCGGCAGCCTGTGCCCGGCTCAGGTGGTAATCGACCTGCTTGCGCACGGCATCGACTTGCGATGCGACCAGACGTGCCAAGTCGTCATCTCCCTTCTTGGGAGCATTGGCGGCATTGGCGAGGACGCTCAGCGGCGTTTTAAGCGCATGGGCAAGGTTGCCGGCTTGCGTTCGGGCACGCTCGACCACTTCAGCGTTTTGCGCCAGCACCGTGTTGAACTCATTCACCAGCGGCATGATCTCGTTCGGGAAGGTGCCTTCCATGTTTCGGGCATCTCCGTGCCGGACACGCCCTAGGGCGTTTTGCATGCTACGTAGTGGAGCAAGCCCGACGAATACCTGCATCAAAGCGGCGAGCGTCAATCCCATTCCAAGTATGCCCAGCGCCATCCAAAGATGGCCTTTGAAGTCCTCGATAGGCTCTGTCATCAGACTTTCATTGGCCGCAGTCATCAACCTCAGGGAGTGAGTGTCAATGGTGACGGTGCGTTCCACCACTCTTAGAGCAACTCCTTGGGGGCCTTCAATCCGATGCTGATGAATCTCTCCGTCCGCCGGGGTATCGGCCGGGACCGTCAATGTTTCATCCCACAGTGAGCGGGAACGCAAAACAGCCTTGACGGGTTGCTCATCCGCAGCGGGGATGCGATCGATCTGCCAATACAGGCCGGACAGGGGCTTGTTAAGGCGCGGGTCACTCGGAAGCAATCGAACCTGGGCCTGATTCTGCTCATCGAGAATTAGTTGGGCTGTTAGCTGATCCAGATGATTCTTCAGTTCCACATCGAACTGGGCTTCGACATGCTGATGAAAGAGTTGGCCAAGCCCCCAGCCCGCAACCAGAATCGAAATGACGATCCAGACGAGCGTGCCCGCCAAGAGACGTATACGCAGGGAGTTGCGTAAGAAGGCAAAGTTCATTGTGCTTTGTTGAGCCGGTAGCCCAATCCGCGCACGGTTTCGATCAGGCCCGGTGGCAGTTTCTTGCGCAAGCGCGCGATAAATACCTCGACCGTATTCGAATCACGATCGAAATCCTGCGCGTAAATATGTTCGGTCAGCTCCGCACGGGAGACGATTTCACCCGGATGGTGCATCAGGTAAGCGAGAACGCGGTATTCATGGCTCGTCAGCGTCAGGGCAGTTCCATCCACACTGACACGGCTAGTACGGGTATCCAGTGTCAGCGGACCGCAAACCAACTCGGTACTGGCATGGCCGCCCGCACGGCGAATCAGGGCCCGGAGCCTCGCCAGGAGCTCTTCCATGTGAAAAGGCTTGGTCAGGTAGTCGTCCGCGCCGGCATCGATGCCGGCCACTTTCTCCCGCCAGGTATCGCGTGCCGTCAGGATCAACACCGGTAAAGTACGACCTGCCGTACGCCATTTCTTGAGAACCGTGATGCCATCCATCTGCGGCAGGCCGATGTCGAGGACGATGGCATCGTAGGGTTCGGTCTCCCCCATGAAATGACCATCGACTCCGTTGTGGGCGACATCCACGACATAGCCGACCGATTGGATGCCTTCGACCAGCTGTGCCGCCAGCGTCGGCTCATCTTCGACGACCAGAATGCGCATTAGCGGGGCTCTCCTTGCTCGTGTGGTTTATGCGGTTTGCCCGGCTTCTCCTTGAAACCGAGGATGGTGCCATCTCGAGCCTGAATTTTCAGCTTCATCAAGGCGCCTCCCTTGCGCAATAACTTGATTTCATAAACCCACTCACCCTTTTCGCGGTCGAGTTCAACTTCCATGACCTTGCCGGGATAGTCGCGTTCGACCCGATCAAGAATCGTGCGCAAGGGCAGCACGTCCCCCGCCTCGACGGCTTGGCGGGCACGTTCATGGTCAGCGTTATCTGCTGCGTAACTGACTCCCGTACCCAACATTGCCACCATTATCCAAATGAACAAGCCTGTCAGTGTGCGGCGCGATTGGGTGGTGATTCTCGACGACATACTCAACTCCGCAGTTTTCCAGTCTGATCTTTTAGCGCTTTGAATATGAACGCAGGATGAACAAGCGATTCAGCCTTCATTCAGACAGGGAGGCGCAAAGTGCGCTCCACAGTCCGATAACCGCAAGGAGAAACGCATGAAGAACATGTTGTTCGTCACCTCAGGAATTGTCGCCATGATACTCAGCACCGCGACACTCGCCGGTCCGCGCGAAGATTTGCTAACCCAGTATGCCGCAGCCGCCAAGGCAACGAGCTTTTCAGCAGCACGTGGGCAAACCTTACATACCCAGAGCTTTTCTGGTGGGAAGCCTGACACGCCTTCATGTACAACCTGTCACGGCAAGGACACCCGGGGGGCCGGCCGGGCGCTGACCGGCAAGACCATCGAACCGGTTGCCGTGTCGGTGATGCCAATGCGTTATACCGATCCGGCCAAGGTCGAAAAGTGGTTCAAGCGCAATTGCACCGAAGTATTGGGGCGCGAATGTACCCCGCAGGAGAAGGGTGACTGGCTCACCTTCGTGATTGGTCAGTAATCCCATTCAAAGGAGACTCCCGTGCGCATTCCCTATCGCCCACTTGCCATCGGCCTCGTGACCTTGGCTTTTTCTGCCCTTGTATTAGCCCGTGCCCTGGCCGGTGACCGCCATTACTTTGCCCCGGTGGCCAATCCAGTCGTCAAAGAAGAGTGTGGAAGTTGCCATCTGGCCTTTGCACCCTCGATGCTCCCGGCGCGATCCTGGCAGCGCATGATGGGCGAGTTGGACAAGCATTTCGGAGATAACGCCAGCCTCGATCCGGCCGCCGCCGAGAAGATTACGAACTATCTCGTTGCCAATGCAGGTGATGCGGGGGGCCAGCGCTACAGCAGCAAATTGCTCAAGGGCGTGGCCACCGGGGCTGCTCCACAGCGCATCACGGAATTGCCCAAATGGGTGAGCGAACATCGCAAAGTGCCCGACTGGGAGTGGCGCCACAAGGAGGTACGCACCAAAGCGAACTGTGTCGCCTGCCATACCGCAGCAGAACAAGGCTATTACGAAGAATGACTATTTCAGACGCTTTCCTGAGTAGGAGGATTTCACCATGCGACCATTAACCATCACTGCACTGCTTGCCACAGTTTTCGTCTCAGTTTCGAGTCATGCCCAGGATGTCCGCTCTGCCAAAAACGACACGGCGAGATGGCTATCGATTCCCGAAGTGGCCGCCAGATTGGAATCTGCCGGTTATCGAAATATCGAGAAGATCGAACGTGAAGGCGGCAGCTATGAGGTCAAGGCCGCCGACCAGGCGGGCCGGCGGATCAAGCTGTATGTGCATCCCCAAACTGGCGAGGTCATCGACCAGCGGCAGCGTGACAAATACGACGGTGGCCATGCGAAGAGCAATCAGCGCAGTTCTGCTGACTGCAACGAGCGACGCTGCCGTGATGACTTGCCCCAACCGGGAACCATTCAACCTGCCGCTGGAAAATGATCCATCAGGAGTTCTGACATGAAATTCTTGCTCGGCTCGCTACTCGCCATCGTCTCACTGGCTTGGGGAATGGATGTGCTTGCCACAGGTGGAAGCAGTGGCGGCACTCTGCCATGGGTAATCCGGCAGGAAGCGCTCTATCTGAGTGGGCTGCTATCGATCGCTTTGATGTCGCTGGCGATGTTTTTGTCCACACGTCCCGCTTGGCTCGAAACCCCGCTGGGCGGTATGGATCGAGTCTATCGGACCCATAAATGGGCCGGCATACTCGCGGTGAGCTTCGCCGTAGTGCATTGGCTGGTAGAGGAAATCGTCGGAGACATTCTGAAAGCGATGGTCGGACGCGAAGGCCGCATACCCAAGGAGCAATTCACCGGCTTCCTGGAAGTGATGCGCGACCTAGCGAAGGACATGGGGGAGTGGGCGTTTTATCTTGTACTGGCAATGCTGGTCATCACCTTATGGAAGCGGTTTCCCTATAAAACCTGGCGGGTAGTGCATCAGGCAATGCCTGTGCTTTATCTGATGCTGGCGCTGCATGCAGCTATGCTCGCTCCGACAGATTACTGGACCCAACCAGTCGGCATTCTCATCGCGTTGCTTGGCGTTGCCGGAATTTATGGCGCCCTGTACTCGCTGGTGGGTCGCATCGGGAGAGCACGCCGCGCCAGCGGGACAGTGACGGCCATCGAGCAACCTTCCCCGGATGTGCTTGCCGTCAAGTGCCAACTCGACAATAACTGGCGAGGTCATCGCCCTGGTCAGTTCGCATTCATTTCCTTCGACGAAAAGGAGGGGGCTCACCCATTCACGATCGCCAGTGCTGATCGGGGTGATCGAAGCATCAGTTTCCAGATCAAGGCGCTCGGTGATTACACCCGCACCCTGGGCAAGCGACTGAAGGTCGGTCATGCCGTCAAGGTTGAGGGGCCTTATGGTCGCTTCGACATGGCCCGGCAGGATTCGAGCGCCCAACAAATCTGGATTGCCGGTGGGATCGGGGTGACGCCGTTTCTGGCCTGGCTGGACTCCTTGCAACAGACACCGAGCCAGGTTTCAGCGGACCTCCACTACTGCACCCGTGATCGAACCAATGATCCCTTTGTCGCCCGCCTCGAGGCAAGCTGCGCCGCCTTGCCCGGAATCCGTCTGCACATTCATGGCGCCCAACAGGGCGAAGCATTAAGCGCAGCCGATGTGGCGGATACGCTAAATGGCTCGCGCCGTTTGGAAATCTGGTTCTGCGGGCCACAAGGCTTGGCCGAAAAACTCAAACAAGAACTCGGACGAATCGGACAAGGCCGGTTCAGTTTTCATCAAGAAGCATTTGAAATGCGGTGACCCCTCTAATCGGTCTGTACGACTGCTCGACTCAGTAACCCGTCGTTCACAGGCGAGCCAATTTTTACCAGCCAAGGACAACAGTCGCTGCGAAGGCGACGTTGGGTTGAAAGACCGACCGTCTCTTCAGGGTCGCCAGCGCTCAGTGACGAATGGCTGCTTCCAGGAAGCGAAACTTCAACGGCGGCTTTACGGCGATGAGCTCGGAGAGGGCAAGTTCGCGTCCCGACCTATTGCTGCCCTTCGGTCCGTCAGCTGCTGACGGGCTGGTAACAGAGTTC
>CAZGPO010000061.1:0-11086 GCA_964527745.1 uncultured Dechloromonas sp. | reverse complement strand
TGGGGGCCTTCCGCACCCTGCAACTTGGACCAGGCTTCATAATTGCTGGTCAATGACGGGCTGTCTCCGCCTATGGCAACCTGTACAACATCATTGGCATCTGCGGCATTGACCGCGCCAGATTGGAAAAAAAGACCAATCATCACAGCACCAGCGGTTTTTGAAAAAATGAGCTTCTTCATGACTTTTCTCCTTCAGCAAGATTCCTCCCTGAAAGATTGGCCGTAAGCCACGTCGGTTTTGTCAATGGAAGCGGCACCGGCCACCACTGATCTACTCAGTCCACCTTGGTCGCGTCCTGATAGATCAGCATGAATTTTTGACCGGGGAGCATCAAGAATAGTTCGCGCCAGCGACCAGAAAAATAGTGCACGACGACTATTGATTGCCTGTCATTATTTCCGACAGCGTCGCGTTTGGCTTTGATGAAGTATCGGCTGTCGCGACCAGGGTTGGTTCAGCCGAAATCACCTCTCGCATCTGGAACAGGGCGAGAACATCGGCGATGAAGGCCTTGTGCTGTGCGGGGGAATTCTTGTACCAGTGGCGAAGGTAATCCTGCAGGCTGCTGCGAGCATCGCCGGGGTCAAGATTGAGGTAGGATAAAGTATCCCAGTGCTCCGGGTGGCGTTCGAACAAGGGTAGCAAGAGGTTGGCCACCACTTCATTTTTTTCGCGCTGGTAAGGGTTATTGCGCAGGTGCTCCTCGTTGCTTTCAAGCCACCCGGCAAGCGGTGAGCGAGGTGGTAACTGACGATGACCTTCGCTGATCAGCAATTCAAAAAAGCGATTCAATTTTTCGGCATGCGCCGACCACTCTGGTGACGGCGGCGCGTCCTTCCATGTTGTGGCCAGATTTTTAAGCGTAAACAGCGAGGCGGTTTCGCACAGGGTTTCCTCGAACCACTGGTTGTACTTGCTGTTACCGGGGCCAAGGTTTTCCTCATAGTTGGCCAGAATATGGCACAGCTCATGAGCGAACTCATAGGTATAGAGATGCCAGTTTTCCCCGCTGGCATGCAGCTTCACCTGGTATTCGCCATTAGGCCCACGCTCATAAAGGACAACCGGGTTACTGTCTGTATGGGTTACGACGATCGGTGTGGTCAGTTTTTTCGGTAGTCGCGACAGCAATTCGTCGGCAACGGAATAGAGCGCTTCCTCGATCTTTTCCGAGCCAACCTTGCCCCAGCCGCCGCCTTCGACCTTGATGTTCAGACCAAGTTTGCGGCTATTCGCAGGCTTTTTCGGTTCCACCGAATTGGCGGCGCCGGAAAAAGTCATGGAGCAAAGGATCGACGCGATGATCAGTGGCAGGCGCATGGGTGCATTATTCGAGGAAACGGGCCCTCAGATTCGGCAGAAAAATCCGCATAATTACTTGTTTAGGCTTTGACGATCGCTCGTAGTTCGCGCTCGGGGCCAAAAAAATTTGCACCTCAAGTAATTGGCAACTCTCGATGATTTCTGAAGGTTTGCTAGAACGACGAAAGGGTTGCCACGACCTTTCCCGGCTCAATTCTGATTGCACGGAGGAGCCATCTCACCGCTCGCCCCTGGCCGTTTTGCCGAGCGGCGCCTGGTACTGAATAGTGGTACTTCTATTCTTCGTACCAAGCGATCAAGGCGGCCAGCTCCGATTTACTGAAAGGGTTGGCATAGGCAGTCTGCTTGTCGCCCCGAACACCCAGCCAGAGACGTGCAACAAATTCATCACGCGGCATGCTCTTCAACAGCACAACTAGGTTTTTTGCCGGCAGGAATGCATCCTGCGTCGCGGGATTGTCATGACACCCCCCGCAGACCTCGCGGTGAATCTTCTCCCCAAGCTTGCGCGTGGCCGGGGTTGATGCGGCAACCTGGAAAGGGCGGACATCGAACGGATAGCGTTGCTTGAGGGTATTAAGCTGATCCGCGAGAGATGACCAATCCCGCCGGTCAATGGTACTCCGTAGCCTAGCGGCGACTGCGCTGTCAGCGCCGGCCCGGCGAAGCGTCAGCGGGAGGGACGCGACGCCACCCAGCAGGCGCTTTTCCAAGCCCTGGGTTTCCAGCGGACCCGGGGTTTCGTAACGCAGGCGACGCACATCACCGGCCAAGACGACAAGCTCAGCCGCTAGCTGCTGCGCAGGTTCACGGTATTCCAAATGAGGCTGGGCGACGGCGCTTGAACACGCCGCCGCCCAGAAGAAAATGAGCCCGAAAATCCGGCCCACGGATGATCAATCGAGCTTGATTTTCTGGTCGACCGGGCCCGCCTTGGTAATGGTCCATTCGGTCATCGATCCGTCGTACATCCTGGCGTTCTTGTTGCCCATCAGTTCGCTGGAAACAAACCAGCCCACAGACGCCCAGTGACCCGTATTACAGAAGTTGATCTGCTCGCCGCTCGTCGGTACCCCGGCTACTTTGTAGAGCTTCTCCAATTCGGGTTTTTTGCGAAACTCACCCTGACCATTCACCGTCATCCAGGCATTCGGAAAATTCTTCGCCCCTTCAAGGGTACCGCTGGCGGTCGACTTGGGGTGACGGTTGATACCGACGAACTGGTCTTCCGGACGGTTATCGACCAAGGGAATACCGGCAGCCTTTGCTTTTTTTACGTCGTCGGCAGTAGCGATCATGTCCTTGCGAAAATTGACCTTGAACGTCTTTGGCGTGATCTTGGCGGCACCGTTCTCCAGCGGATTGGTCTTGTCCTTGGTGTAAGCAACCATGCCACCATCGAGCAAAGATACGTTATCGTGGCCAAGCACCTTGAACGTCCAGTAGATACGCGTACCAATGCCCATGTCGGTTGAATTCGCACCCGGAGGCACCATGACGACATGCGTATCGTTGTCGATACCCAGTTTGCCGATCAATTCGGCCAGCTTGCTTGGCTCGCCCAGCATGTCTGGCACCTTGTCACTGGCACGCTCCGCGCGCCAGCCATCCTTGGCAAAGTTACTGTTGACCGCCCCGGGAATGTGGCCGCGCATGAAGTCGGTGGCGGGCTGGAAGTCGATGAATACAACACCCTGCTTGCCTGCATTGGCCTTGGCCCAGACGGCATCGACCAGTGGTTCGGCCGCCAGCGCGCTACCAGCTGCCGCCGTGACAAAACTTAAACCCAGTACGACGTTGCGCCATTTATTTAACAATTGATTCATGTCAGTCTCCTCCAGCGAAGTTGTGTAAAGCTCAGATGCTGATGATCCGGTCGGCGGCGAGAATCCCCTGTATTGCCGCGTCCCAGTCACTTTCCCTCATGTCCCGGCGCGTTATATCGATGACACTAACCTCATGGGTTCGCGACATCTGCCGCAAAGCGGCATTCACGGTCTGAGCGTCGGGAAACAGACCGGTATTCAGTTGCACGATTTTCACGCTGACCTCACGAGCAGATCACAAAGACAAGACCACGTCGGACGCAGCCATTTGTACAGCCAGGGATTCCGCATCGAGCAGCGTTAGGTCATCCGCCATCGCGGCTACTGTGGTCTGCGGGACAATCTCGCATATCTCGAGCAGTTCCGCATTGGATGCGCTTTCCTCCGTTTCGGCCACTGCTTCTCGCATGAAGACCAGTCCGACCTGATGACCGAATATCGTCAGGCCGGCCGCTACGCGCATTGCCTCGGCATGGTCACGCCGCGCCAGTACCAGGATCGATTTGATGGTGCTCATAACGCCACCACCCTGACGGCTTCGGCCATCAACCCGCTATTGATGGTCTGGCTGCCGTATTCGACCGGGCATTTCACGCCCGGGTTAAAGCGGTGCCAGGACTCCTCGCAGACCACGGCACGCTCGGCCACCTGCAAGGCCGAGGCAAGGGTTTCCGACTTGAGGCCAAGGACGCCCTCATGCGTGAAAAATGCCGCAAAACTGGCGCCTGCTCGTTGTGCAGCCTGCGCCAGCGGCAATAACAAGGCGCCGCCGTCAGGCGTCGAAACATGGAACAGTATATCCATCAGTTAGTTCTCCCTGCAGGCAGATTCCAGCCTACGCGCACCCCCTGGCCGCCGGCTGCAACCTGACGCGTGAATCTGATGATGGCGGTGTAGGCATCGGGGACCAGGATTTTCGGACCGGCCGCCGCGCCTGATTCGTTCGGATGTACCAGCCAAGCTTCGTCCCGCATCGGTTGTGTGAAGACAGCCTCACGTAGCAGACCCCGTTCCTGGCCTGGCTCCGTAGCCAGGTGTGGCGGAAAAGCGTGGTCGAGTATCCGAACCTGTCGCTGGCCAGAGAGGTACAGCAGCCCGCCGACGAAATCTCGTCCACTGGCGGTATCACCGACGACCAACACAGTTTCCTCCCCGGTCAGCCCCAGCGTGCCGAAAAGCCACAGCAGGTCGCGTTCGCTGGGCAACTGGCGTTGCGCACCAAGAAAGTCAGACGCAGGCATACAACGTGCCTTTGGAAGCGAAGCGCGCTTGCATTCGGATAAGGGGCGTGTGTCGATAACCGCCATTTCGCCAGCGCCAACTGTTTTTGTGTAGGCCAAATAGTTTGCTGCTCCGGCTTGGGGCGCAAAGGTAAATACAAAGGCAAGGGCGAACGGCCAAGCCCTCATGCTCAGCAACCACCAAACCGCTGCGTGGCCGGTGTCGAGGCCCCTGACGTTCCCGCCGGAGCCGGTGGATTGTCAATGTAATACCCTATCAGGTCGATAACGCTGACCTTGCCGAAGCTGGGAATGTCGATGTCCGGTAGACTTTCCGGTGGCACGGGTACCTTCCCGGCCCGAACCGTTTCCGGTGGCAGAGTGGCCAGCGAAAAGCCGACGGCGCTTACCAGCGCGGCAATTACCAAGCTGGCCGAACAGAAGATTACCCCGGTACGATCAAGCATGGTGTCCCCTCAAAGCGAGTCGCTAAAAAACGCGAGATAAATCACGCCGAAGGCCAGACAGAAAAGCAGGCCATGAATCATTACCTGAGCATCGATCGTCATCACTTCTCTCCCTTATAGTGGCGCACGAGGGTCTCCAGCGGAATCGCCTCGCCAGTGATTGGGTGCAGGACCGGTGGCGCGAAGTATGGAACACCATCGCGTGTAACTTTGAGACCGGCCGGTGGTGCGAATACCATCCAGAAGTAGCCGCCGATGCTGACAACGGAGGCAATGATGACGAACAGACGCATGAGCAGGCGTTGCCACATGATGTCAGTCCTTACGAATGAAAATGCGCCAGCAACTGGGTGCCTTAATGGTTTCCAGATGCGTGGCGTTGATCTCATCGCACATCGGTGGCAAGGCTTCGACAGAGGACGGATTGTCTGCTAGCACCTCGATGACTTCGCCGATGGCAATCTCGCCGACAGCTTTCTTGGTCATGAGTTGGGGCCGCGGGCAGGACATGCCAAGGCAGTCTATCTGGCGGGCGACCCTGATCGTCGAGCCGTTGCTTAGCGTGACTTCGCCCCCCTCTTTGACCTCTTCAGTTTTCTTTTTCGATCCGAACAATCCCATGATGCATCCTCCTTATTTACTTACCGTATTCTGGCCGGTCACTGCGGTGACAACCACTGCGACCTTGGCTGCTGCCTGTTTCTAGTTTGCCGCCTGATGTTTTTGGTGCTCGGCATGCTGTGCCCGTTCGCGACGCAGGATGGCACGATAGATGACGAGCAACAGACCCGCCTGCACCAGACCGAAGAAGATGGCCGGGATACCCAGCTTGTCCTGCAGCGTCTGCGCGTTCGAGAAACCTAGTTGCAGCGCGCCGGCATTGATTTGACCGGTCATGCTTTGCGGAGCTGGCGGCCACCAGTTGGACGACCAAACCACCGAAAACAGGAACATACCAACGAAGGTGAAGATCAGCGCCCACAGGGCCCCGAGGTTGCCTTCACCGGTCTTGACCCAGGTGGAGACCGTACAGGCCCCGGCGAGCACCATGCCGATACCGAAGATGAACAAGCCTGCGAAGGTGTTGAGACCGACATCAAAATGCAACGGGTTACCGGCACCGAGACTCATGAATCCGGTAAAGCCGATGGTCAGAATCATCATCGCCACCAGCATGGCCTTGGTGTTTCGATAAGTTTTAAACATGATTGCGTCGCGTAAGGCTGCGGTATTGCAAAAGCGCGAGCGCTGCATCAGCAGCCCGGCCACGGAACCAAAGACGAAAGCAACGACACACTCGACAACAGGTGACAGCATTTCAGCCCTCCAGAATTTTCTTGTAGATCATCGAACCCACCCAGGCGCCGGCGATGATGCCGGACATGGCCAGGTAGCCTCCCATGTTCATCTCCGGCATCAGCCCGAAGAACGTCGATACGTTACAGATGTAGGCGAGGCGGATGCCGAAGCCCATTAGGAGCCCGCCGATGGTGATAAGAACCCATTCGGACAGGTGGCGCGGCACGCGCCAGTAAAACTCCTTGCTGAGCACAGCACCGACAAAGGCGCCGAAGAGCATGCCCAGGCTGATATAGATCTTCCAGTAATCCCAGCGCGGAGGAAAAACGATGTTCCAGAACGGCAGGCGATTGATATCGTCACCGAGCACGGCCTGCGCCGCCAGACCGGTCATCATGGTCTCTCCACCACCGACCGTCCAGGCACCCATCAGCAGGAACATGAAGATGTTGAGAACCGCGAGTGTCGCCAGCGCGATGATCGGGTCAAGGGTCTTGCGAAAGAACTCCATATGCGTGACCTCCTCCAGTCAAACCAGGCCGGCTGGCCGGCATGGCATTCATTTGCATGCGAAAGACTTTAAGGGTGGGTATCTAGACTAAGGTAGTATTTATTGCCAACAGTGTGCCAAAAATAATTTGGCAGTTGCAATTCACAGCGACAAGGTAATTCTGATGGCGATCTACAACGAGACAAGTGATTTTCTCGATCACATGTTCAGCTCATGCACCACGGCACAGATCAACGAGTTCATCCCGGAAAAACGTGGGTTCCGTCTGCATGGCCACAGTACTACGGTTGCGCTCGAGCGTGCCTTTTGGAACGTTCTGGAAGCCATGGCACAGGACTGTGGTCTCACCGTACCCAAACTTATTGAGCGTGTTCTCGATGGCTGCCTCGTAGCCAACGACAAAAACCTTTCATCCTGCCTGCGCGTAATCGGTCTCAAGTACCTGAACATCTATGCTTTTAGTACCACAAGCGAGGACGATGCATCGCTCGCACAGAGCGCTGATACGCCAAGGTAACGACGGCGGCAGGGATGACAGTCCCGGCCAGGTGGCCGGGACGCAATCCTGAGGTTTCATCTTGCTATCAACGCAATTGCGACGGAGAAACGTCAAGACTTGCCGCAATCGGTAGCAATTTGGTCAAATTTTGCACTCCAAGCAAATCGAGATGCGGTGCTTTTCGACTCCAATGACGAGTTTTCGACTTTAATTGCTTGGAACAACGCAACCGAGGAACTTCGCCGCGGCATTAGCACTCTTAATCATCGAGTGCTAAAATAAAATTGTCAGTTGAAGGAGAACATTACGCCATGACCCATGCCCTTAATCTTCCGATCCCCGCAACCGTTGGTAGCATCGAAGCCTACGTTCAGGCCGCGAAGCGTTATCCGATGCTTAGCGAGGCCGAAGAAATGCGGCTGGCCAGGCGCTTCCACAACGAAGGTGATGTGGACGCTGCCCGCCAGCTCGTCCTGTCGCACTTGCGTTTGGTGATCTCAATTGCGCGCGGTTATCTGGGTTACGGATTGCCGCATGCCGACTTGATCCAGGAAGGTAACATTGGCCTGATGAAAGCGGTCAAGCGCTATGACCCGGAGCGTGGCGTGCGTCTCGTTTCGTTTGCCATGCACTGGATCAAGGCCGAAATTCACGAATACGTGCTGAAGAACTGGCGCATGGTCAAGGTGGCGACTACCAAGGCCCAGCGCAAGCTGTTCTTCAATCTGCGCAGCCTGAAAAACGATTACGAAGGTGTCGACACCTTGTCGGGCACGCAGGCTGCAGAAGTCGCAGCACGCCTCGGGGTCAAACAGGACGAGGTGGTCGAGATGGAGTCGCGGCTCTCGGGCCGCGATCTGGCGCTCGAAGGCAGCCCGGACGAAAGTGACGAGGCGTTTGCGCCGATCGACTATCTGGCCGACTCACGCTACGAGCCGACCCGCGTCCTTGAGAACAAGGCAACTGCCCGCCTCGAAAACGAAGGTCTGCACGAAGCGCTCGCCGAACTTGATCCGCGCAGTCGCCGCATCGTCGAGGCGCGCTGGCTACACGATGGCGATGCGGCAACACTGCACGAACTGGCGGCCGAGTTCGATGTCTCTGCCGAGCGCATTCGCCAGATCGAAGCCAAGGCCCTGCAGAAAATGCGGGGCGCGCTGGTCGCGGCCTGAGTCGATAGCCAGCAAAAAAAGGGAGCCGCGCTGGCTCCCTTTTTCATTGGTGTCGGAGTTTATTTTTTGCTGGCGGTCGACGGCGGATTGTTGAATCGCAGCCCGAAGGAAAACACGTCTTTCGAGCAGACGTCGATGCAGCGGCCGCAGTTGGTGCAATTGGAAGGCAGAATCACCGGCCCGATGCCCTTGCCTTCGCCCTTGAGCGCCGGACGAATCACCTGCGGCTCGGGGCAGACCTCGAAGCAATCCATGCAGTCATTGCAGGCGGTACGGCGCGGCGCCGAGACGCGCAGCGGACTCCAGTGGCCGACCAGGCTGTAAAAAGCGCCGACCGGGCAGAGTCGACCGCACCAGCCGCGCGTCATCACGAACAGATCGAACAGAAAAATGGCGACGACCACGGTCCACGCCGCGCCCAGACCAAAAATCAGACCGCGATGCAGCATCGATATGGGATTGATCAGCTCCCATAACACTACGCCCATCAGCGCCGAACCGATCAGCGTCATCGCCAGAATCCAGTAGCGCGTGTTACGCGAGAGACTACTGGCCCCTTTGATGCCCAACCGGTCACGCAGCCAGCCAGCAGCGTCGGTCACGACATTGATCGGACAAACCCAGCTGCAATAGACCCGGCCACCGACCAGCGCGTAGAAAATCAAGACAATGGCGACACCGATCAGGCCCAGCGTTTCCGGCACGTGGCCGGCCATCAGTGACTGCAGTGCAACATAGGGATCGGTCAGCGGCAGAAAGCCGAAGGTGTAGCTGTAATTCAGGTTGCCCTTGGCAATCCAGATGCCAGCCAGCGGCCCCAGCAGAAAGAGCGCAAGAATGCCGAACTGCGAGATGCGACGCAGGATCAGCCACTTGTGGGCACGCAACCAGCCTTTTGCTTCAACTGCCTCGGCGCCGATGCGCTTTTTATGGGCGATCTGGATCATGGCTTGCCTCCCAGCCCGGACAGCGATTCGGCAGCGCTACCCGCGTCGCTACCGGGCAAGCCGCGCGCCGGCGCCGTCATTCCGCTGGCCGGATCGTAATGCCCGGGAACAACGACACCTTCGGGCAAACGGTCGGGCAGGTCGATCATCTTCGACTCGTCCATCAGCGAGTGACCGGTTTTTTTCTGTTCTTCCCAGCCCACGCGATAGTGGTGTCCCAGCTCGCCCTTGGCCAGTTTGGGCGGCAGCACACGGATCGCCGATTCTTCGAGAACACAGGCTTTCTCGCACTTGCCGCAACCGGTGCAATGCTCGGAATGCACCGTCGGCAGGAAAAAGGCGTGGCGGCCGGTGCGGGTGTTGGGCAACAGTTCAAGAGTGATCGCCTTGTCGATCACCGGGCAAACCCGATAACAGACGTCGCAGCGCAGGCCGAGGAAATTGAGGCAGGTCTCGTGGTCGATTAGAACCGCAATTCCCATTTTGGCCTTGTTGATGTCGGTCAATCCATGATCCAGCGCATTGGTCGGGCAGGCCTTGACGCAGGGAATGTCCTCGCACATTTCACACGGAATATTGCGCGCATTGAAAAACGGTGTGCCGGTGGCGACCGGCTGTTCCGGCTTGGCAAGTTCCAGCGTGTTGTAAGGGCAGTCGCGCACACACATGCCACAGCGGATGCAGGCGCCGAGGAAATCCTCCTCGGGCAAGGCGCCAGGCGGGCGCAGGTCAAGGGCAGGCAAGGCACGGGATTGCTTGGCGTAAAGCCCGAGACCGAGGCCAAGCATGCCGACCCCGCAGACCATTTTTGCCGAATCGAAAATAAACTGACGGCGCGCGGCGCCGCTCTTGGGGGGTTTGCTGTTCGTCGCCATAAACACCTCGGGTTACAGCCGGCGGGTGGGGCTGTCGCCCCACCCTGTCACGGCACTCCCTGATTGCCTTGTTCCTGCAGACTTGGTGAGCGCAATCTACTCCATTAGCGTTGGCGAATGCTTAGCGCAGATCAAACACTCACCATTTTGCCCACGAAATCATCAAGGGTTTGTTCCAGATCAAATGCCGGGCAGCACCGTTCGCGCCGCTGCATTACTGGCGCTGGCGATAGCGTTTACAGAAACACCACGCAACTCGGCCAGGACGCCGGCAATGCGCGGCAATTCACCCGGCGCATTACGACCACCGGCAAGCCAGGCTGGCGGGATATCCGGGGCGTCGGTTTCAAGGACGATGGCGTCCGCCGGCAATTCGCTCGCCAGCGTGCGGATACGGGTCGAGCCGGGAAAAGTCATGGCACCGCCGAAACCGAGCTTGAAGCCGAGCTTGATGAACTCGTCGGCCTGCTGGCGGCTACCGTTGAAGGCATGGGCGATGCCGCCGCGCACACGAATGCGGCGCAGGTGCTTGAGAATCTGGTCGACGGCACGCCTGACATGCAGCAATACCGGCAGGTCGAACTCGCGCGCCAGCTTCAGTTGCTCGACGAAAAAGAATTCCTGACGCACCGGATCGCTGTCCGCGACATAGCCATCGAGGCCGATCTCGCCGACCGCCACCGGCTTCTCGTTGGCCAGCCAGTCGCGCAGCACGGTCAGGTCCGAATCCCGTGCCGGCATCACGTAAAGCGGATGGATGCCATAGGCGGCCACGCAACCCGGGTAGCGCGCAACCACGGTTTTTGTCTTCTGGAAGCCGTCGACCGCAACAGCCGGCACGACGATGCGCCCCACCCCCGCCGCTACCGCCGTCGCATGGACGGCGTCGCGATCGGCGTCGAATTCGGCAGCATCGAGGTGGCAGTGGGTGTCGATCAGCATCG